>JBLNBS010000112.1:0-28595 GCA_050260175.1 Patescibacteria group bacterium
GAGCATCAGAGAACCGGGGCTGAGCTTGAGGGGTACCGGTTTTGCCAGGGTCAACAGGCGGTCCATACCTTATATGTCTCCCCGAACGTATCTGATCGATGCATCGAGAAAACTCACTTTCGACCAGACGACCTCGCCCGTGGATGTCGGTCGCCGCCAAATTGAGAGAAGCGCCACGGGTTGATCGCGGTCGGCCGTAGACTGCGGGCTCTCGCTGATCTCCGGTCGGTCATACAGCGGTGTGCCCGCGCGTATGAGATGCCTTACCTTCAAGGCTTCGGCCGGAACCCAGCCGGGAGCCTCTTCACCGGCCCTCACCAAATACCAGGCCCGGCCACGCAGGTTTTCCATCTGCACGATCTGGAGCTCGGTTCCGGGCGCGAGCCTGAGCCCCCGGCCCGTCAAACCCAGTTGCGGCGATAAACCGATCGCGTTTGGGCCTGCCACCGTCGCATATACGTGCGTCTCGCCCACGGCCGTTTCCTGCCCGAGGGCCAGCCGTTCACTCCACTCCCTGGTCAGCACCTTCCTCAAGACCGCCCGGGTAGGCACGAGCACCTTTTCCGCCAAGGGGTAATTGTAGAGTCCAAGCAGATAAAGCCCCAGGCCCGCGCAGAAGAACGCCAAAAGGACGAGGAGCACCGCTATGCCGAGTGTTTCGGACAACCGCTTGCGGTGCTGAGTCTCGGGGAGGCTGGACCAGATGCGGCGGCTCATGCCCGGTAAACCGCCCTGCACGGGAATGGGAGGCAGGCCAGGGTGCAGGGCCAGATTGTACAAGGCCCTGAAAGTATACTCGCTCTCCGGCGAACCCGACCCCTTTTCCCCGCGGGGGAAAAAGCGTGCGAGATCGCGGAAAGCCACGATCTGCCAATCCGCGTTCGTTTTGACCTCGCCGGACTGATTCGCCTGCACACGGAGGAAACGTGTCTGCCCAAACATGGGGAGGGCGTGCTGCTCGCAAAGATGCGTGCAGCCTGTCTTGATGATCTCCGTGTCGGGGAATCCCAGCGCCTGATTGGAAGAGGCAGTGTTGAGAAAGGTGATGCTCTGGCCCGTTACGGCGACCAGATCAAAGCCCAGGTCCGCCCGGCCGAACCGCATGACGGGCTGCAGGAGGACCTCGGCCTCGCCAAGCTGTGACAGTAAAAAGAGGAGCGACCGCCGCGCGGGATCGTCGCGCATCTCCGCAAGGAGCATGCGGCCCCCCTGCAGAGCGAGCCTACTCGCGAGCACGGACATGATGACCGTCATGGCCAGGGCCGCAACCACGATCCCCAGCCAGCCAAAGAGGTAGTCAGGCTGCCACAGGCATCCCAGGACGCCTAAAAAGGCCAGCATCAGTGCGCAGAAACGCATGCAGCCCAAGACCAAGAAGCGCCGAAAACGGCGCGCTTCAACGGACGCGGCATCCTCTTGCCTTGGCGCCATGAAAACCGGCATGGCTCCACCCTTACCCCCGGTTCGATGCATCGTAGGGAAGCTTACCCGGGTCAGAGGATAGATTCAGCGCGCCCCGGAGGATCTCCTTCACCCCGGGTTCATTTCTTGATGAGTTCCAACCTTTGGCACGGGCCGATCCGCGCAAATGACGCTCAGCGCGTGGGCTAATGCCAGCCTGGCGTGGGTAAAACTGAGGCCTCCCTGCCAGTAACCCGTATACGGTGGCCGCAACGGGCCGTCCAGGGACAATTCACTGCTTGATCCCTGAATAAAGGTCCCTCCCGCCATGATCACGGGATCGCCGTAGCCCGGCAGCAGGCCCGGCTCGACTCGGGCGCGCGAGTCGACCGGCGAGGCGCCTTGCAGAGAGCGGGCAAAGGCCAAAAGAGTTTCCGAGCGGCCGAAAGTGATGCGCTGCACGATATCGGCGCGCGGCGCGTTCCAGGCTGGATCGGCCGCAAAGCCCAGTTCGCCGAAGGCACGGGCGCACAGGATCGCGCCGCGCAGAGCTTGACCTACGAGGTGGGGGGCCTGGAACAACCCCTGAAAAAAGAGGCGCGGCGATACAAGGCTTGGGCCGGCCTCGCCGCCCACGCCCGGGGCATAAAGCTGGGCCGCCACCCGCTCGACCAGGTACCGCCGGCCCACGATATAACCTCCGCACGGCGCCAGGCCCCCGCCGGGATTCTTGATCAGGGAGCCCGCCATCAGGTCGACGCCGTATTTCGTCGGTTCACTTTCCTCCACGAACTCGCCGTAACAGTTGTCGACAAAGATCAGGGGCGCATCGTCCCGTCCCTTTAGCGCCGAGGCGATCTCGCCGATCTCCCGCGCGGACCAGGCGGGTCGTTCGGCATAGCCCCCTGATCTCTGGAGGTAGATCAGGGCCGTGTTTTCCCCGACCGCCGCGGCCAAAGCTTCTTTTTGAGGGCGGCCGCCGGTTTCTACCACGCGGAGCATGATGCCCCGTTCGCGCAGGTTTCCAGGGGCTTCGCCCGCCAGCCCCGTCGCCACCCGCAGCGTGTCGTACGGCATGCCGGCGAAGAGTATCTCCCTGCCAGGATCTACCAAGGCGCGGAGGCAAAGATGAATGGCCTGCGTACCCGAGACGATCTGCTGCCTGACCAGGGCGGCCTCGCTCTCGAACACCTCGGCGTATACTGCCTCCAGGGTTTCCCTGCCGCTGTCGTTATAGCCGTAGCCGGTAGTGGGATTGAAATGGTGCTGGGCGAGGCCGGCATGGGTGAAGCTCTGCAGGATTCTCTCCGTCTGCCGTTCCTCATTCGCGTCGAGGCGCGCGAAAAGTGGAGCAAGCTCGTGCGATAGCCCGTGCAGCCAGGCTAACCATGCCCGTACATCCGCGCCGGCCGCTGTCATGCTTCGCTCCGCGTTGGGAAACAGCCCAGTATCTTGAGCCATCCCCCGGTCTGGGCCACCTGTGAGCCGATCTCCTGCAGGGCTCCCGCCACGGAAGGTTCCTCGGCGCGGCCTGTTGCCTCAAAAAAAAGGATATACGAATGGGGGCCCGTTTTATCCGGGCGCGAATGGACGGAGGTGAGATCCACCCCCCGCGAGGCAAAGGCCTCGGCGGTCCGGTACAACTGACCGGGCTGGTTTTTGCCGTAATGGACGGCGATGAGCGTCTGCCCTTCGCCGCCCCGTAGAGCCCGCTCCCTTCCGCAGATAAAGAAACGCGTCTGGTTGCGGGGATAGTCCCCGATGTTTTCCCGCAGGACGAGCAGGCCGCGCGCGGCGGCCGCGCCGGCGGAGCACACCGCGGCCGCCCGCTCCTCGGTGCCCGCCATGATCCGGGCGGCGGCTTCAGCCGTGGAGCCCACGGCGATCAACTCAGCCCCGGGGGCGATCTGTCCCAGTGTGCGGCTGCACTGGTTCAACGCCGAAGGGTGCGAATAGATCCGGTGCAGGGTCTCGGGGGGGACAAAGCTTGCCGCGGCCAGGACATGCTCGATCGGCAGGGAGAGTTGATCGATCACGCGAATCGCGGGGTGGAACTCGAGCAGAGCGTCGTATGTCACCCCGATGAGGCCGTCCACGGAGTTCTCCCCCGGCAGGACGGCCAAGTCCGCTTCTCCTCGCCATACCCGGGCAAGGCACTCTCCCGTCAGGGCAAAGCTCAACTCGCCAAGCTCGCATCCCATGAGTTGCGTGTAGTTTCTGGCAGCCGTTTCACTGTGCGTTCCTTTCGGTCCCAGGGTCGTGACTCTCAGCTGGCTCATCCTTTCCGCCGGACCGGCGGTGCGATAGTAAAATGCGCATATCACGATGTCACAGCATCACGGGCGCCCGCTTTTTTGCCGTGAACCGGGATCTCCAGGATTCAGCCCACCTCGGCCGGGCACGACTGCCAGATATGGTCGCGCGTGTCGGGGTTGATATAAAACGCAAGGTAGAATAGGCCGATCGGCGTCCGCACGCGGTAGTTGGTCTGCAGGAGGCCGTATCTGGTGACGCTCCAGCGTTTTTCCACCCGCTCTATCTTGACGAACCTTCCCTGCCAGCTAAAGCCCATCAGTTTTTGGGATCTCCGGTCAAAGACGACCCGGGTGGCGCATGCGCACCCGTCGGCCGCCACTGTCTGTTTTGGCATCCCCCGTTTATCCTCCTTCTTGTTTTTCCAAGAAGGAGGCCTAGAGGTACGACGAAGCATACCAGGCGAAGAGCAGATGGGGCGAGGCATCTTTGGCCGGCCGGGAGCCCGGCACGGCGGAGGTTTTTTCCGGCGAAACCAATGGCGCGCCCAGGTTCACCAGGGATGTAAAGACCGCGAAACCGCGCGCGCTCCTGCTCCCGTGAGTCCGGCGCGCCTTTGCGGGAAAAAGCCTGGCTGTCCTGGCGCGCCTGGGCGAACAATCCTTCGATGGCGGTCTCGAACGGCGGGTGATATACCGCGGCCAACAGGAGGCAGAGTGAAAGAGCCAGCATGAGATAGAGCCTCAAGCCAAGCCCCCCATTCTGCCCATGACGAAACCCATGTTCCCGGCCAGATCAGGTAGAAATTCGGCGCGGGTTAAACCGGCCTCCAGCACCAGGGCGATGACCTCATCTCCCTGAGCGCGGCTGCCGACCTCGACACCCAGCACGCCTCCGGGTTTGAGCCGCTCCGGCGCGCCCGTGACGATCCGCCGGAGGAGCAGGAGCCCGTCCTCCCCGCCGTCCAGGGCGGCCAAAGGTTCGTGCCCCTTGATCTCAAGGGGCAGGCTGGCCAGATCGCCCCGCGGCACGTACGGCGGGTTGGCGAAGATGCCGTCAAAGCGCAGTCCGCCTGGTACGCCCTCCCACAGGTCGCCGCAATGCGCCTGGAAGCGGCCAGCCAAGCCCAGCCGCCGCGCGTTTGCCTCCGCGTTGAGGACGGCCGCGCGATCGAGGTCGACGGCTGTAACGCGCGCCGCGGGCAGGACCGAAGCCAGCGCGAGGCCGATCGCGCCCGTCCCCGTGCACAGATCGAGCAGTTCGAACTGGGTATCTCGCCCGGCTTGGCCCAGGGCTGTGGCCGCCGCCTCGACGAGTTCCTCAGTTTCGGGCCTGGGGATGAAGACGCCGTCGTCCACCGAGAGGACGAGGCCGAAGAAGGCCTTGTGGCCGATCAGGTAAGCAAGCGGCCTGCCCGTCCTGACCCGGGCCGCGAGCAGTTCGTGCAGGGCGGCCAATTCCGCCTCGGCCACCGGGCGGTCGTACTGCACGTAGAGCTGCGTCCGGTCCAGAGCGAGCACCTTGCCGGCCAACAATTCGGCCTCGAGGCGGGGCGAGGCAAGGCCGGCCGCTCGCAGGTAGGCGGCCGATTTGTTGACGACCTCGCGCAGGGCCAGGGCCATCTTCACTCCCGCGCCTTCAGGTATCTGGTTCGCTCGTCGGCAACCAGGCCGTCGATCACTTCGTCCAGATCCCCGTCGATCACGCGGTCGAGATGGTAGAGTGTCAGGTCGATGCGGTGGTCGGTGACGCGGTTTTGGGGAAAGTTGTAAGTGCGGATGCGCTCGCTGCGGTCGCCGCTGCCCACCATGTCGCGCCGGGCTTCGGCAAGTTCGGCCTCGCGCTCGCGCTGATACTTGTCGAGCAGGCGGGCGCGGAGGATCTTCAGCGCTTTTTCCTTGTTCTTGAGCTGGGATTTTTCATCCTGGCACGTGACAACCAGGCCCGTGGGGAGATGGGTGATGCGCACCGCGGAATCGGTCGTGTTGACGCTCTGGCCTCCGTGCCCCTGCGATCTGAAGACATCGATCCGCAGATCGCCGGGATCGATCTCCACCTCGATCTCCTCGGCCTCGGACAGGACGGCCACCGTCGCGGCGGATGTGTGAATCCTCCCGCCGGCCTCGGTTTCCGGCACGCGCTGCACGCGATGGACGCCGCTCTCGAATTTCATCCTGCCATAGACACCCTCGCCCTGGATGTTGGCCACAACTTCCTTGAAACCCCCGAGTTCCGTGGGATTGGAGCTCATCACCTCGAACCGCCACCGCCGGCGCTCGGCGTAGCGGCAGTACATGCGCAGGAGATCGCCGGCAAAGAGGGCGGCCTCCTCGCCGCCGGTGCCGGCCCTGATCTCGAGGATCACGTTTTTGGCCTCGCGCGGATCCCTGGGCTGGAGGAGGAGGTTGAGGCTCTGAACGAGTTCTTGTTCCGCCTCCTCCAGCCTGCCGAATTCCTCGCGGGCCATGGCGGCCAATTCCTCGTCGGGTTCGCGCAGCATGGCGCGGACTGCTTCCTTTTCCGCCAAAACCTTGTTGAGTTCGTCGTACTTGGCCACCACGCCGGCCAGTTCGGCATGGGTCCTGGCCAGGCGGCGATACTCGTCCTGATCGGCAAGGACGGCCGGGTCAGCCAGCCGCCGACCCGTTTCCTCGTATTTCTGCTTGATCTCGGCAAGTCTTGCCAGCATGTCGCCTTTCTCCTGCCCCACGTCACACACCCGTGGATGCGTTGGCGGAGATGGATGAGATCCGCCCCGCGGCCGTCCGCTCATCCTCGGCCAGGGCTCCCTGCAGGGCAGCGATGGCCACGGCGACCATCCCGTCGTCGGGCTGGCGCGTGGTGAGTCTCTGCAGCCACAGGCCGGGCGCGCTCAGCCAGCGCACCAGGAAAATACTATCACGTTTCCCCGCCATTTTGATCAGCTCGTACGAGATCCCGGCCACGACGGGCAGGAGCGCGATGCGGCTCACGACCCGCATGATCAGCGTCTGCCGCCCGAGGATCGAAAAGAGCAGGGCGCTGACCACCACGACGAAGAGGAGGAAACTCGTGCCGCAACGAGGATGCAGCGTCGTATGGCGCTGGCAGTTGGCCACCGTCAGCTCGTCGCCCGCCTCGTAAGCGTGGATCGTCTTGTGTTCGGCGCCGTGGTAGGCAAAGACGCGCTTGATGTCCTTGACTCTGGAAACGCACAGGATATATACCACGAGAATCAGGGCGCGCACCAGTCCCTCCCCCAGGTTGAGCCACAGTTCCACGCGGGTCAAACGGTCCAAGAGGCTGCGCACGCCAAGGGGCAGGAGGACAAAGAGCACCACCGTGAGCAGCAGGGCCATGCCCACCATGAGCACGGTTTCCATGGGAGTCAGCTTTTGCTGCTTTTCATCCTCGATGAACTGGTTGGCCGAGAAGAGCAGGGCCCTCAAGCCGATGACGAACGATTCGCACAACGCCACGACGCCGCGGATGAATGGCGCCTTGAGCACCGGGTATTTCTTCGCCAAGCCCCCGACCGGTTCCGTGTGCACGACGATCTCGTCCGGACCGCGGCGCACGGCGATGGCCAGGTTCGCCCGACCGCGCATCATCACGCCCTCGATCACGGCCTGCCCGCCGTACTGAAAATCATCCTTCATTGGGGCACCTTCCCTTGGAAGCCTGTGGTGGTATTGCCGATCCCGAAAGCCATGCGGGCGGCCCGCCGCACCCGGGGTCCAAAGAGAGACAGAGCCTCGTCAGCTCTGCCCTTATGCCCCCTTCGATTGAGCCAGCTTGCGCTTGAACTTGTCGACCTGGCCGCCCGTGTCCACGATGCGCTGCTTGCCCGTGAACATGGGATGGCACTTGGAACAGATCTCGACGCGGATGTCCTTGCGCGTCGAACCCGTCGTGAAGCTCTCGCCGCAGGCACACGTAACCGTGGTCTGATAGTACTTGGGATGGATATCCTTTTTCAACCGCCGCACTCCCTCCGCCAAAGACTCACAAGTGATTATAGCACGCGGCCCGGGACCGTGCAAGCCCGCTAAAGCGGTGTGAAAACCTTACCGCCATGTATCTCACAGAATCTCCAGGATCAGGCACTTGAGATACTCCGTCTCCGGCACGCCGAGCAGGACCGGATGGTCCGGGGCCTGACCCCTCCTTTCAAGGAGCCGCACGCGGCGGTTCGCGTCGGCCGCCGCCGACATGAGCATTTCCTCAAAGAGCGCCTGATTCACGTGATGGGAACATGAACAAGTGACGAGGATTCCACCCGGGCCGAGGAGCCGCATCGCCCGCAGGTTGATCTCCTTGTAGCCCCGGAGGGCCTGCTCCAAGCGGAGTTTGCTCTTGGTGAAGGCGGGTGGATCCAGGATGATCATCTCATATCGATCGCCCTCTTCGACCGCGGCGCGCAGGAAATCGAAGGCGTTGGCCTGCTTTACGCCAAAGACGCTGCTCACCCCGTTCAAAGCGGCGTTGCGTCCGGCCAAATCCAGGGCGTCCGCATCGATATCCACCCCAATGACCTGCGCCGCGCCACGGCAGGCCGCGGCCACGCCGAACATGCCGGTGTGGCAGAAACAGTCGAGGACCCGGCGGCCCGCCGCGTAAGCCGCAGCAGCCAGCCTGTTGTCCCTCTGATCCAGGAAATGCCCGGTCTTTTGGCCACCGGCCAGATCCACGAGGAAGCGAAGGGACTCATCGGCCACGACCACTTCGTCGGGCACCTCGCCGTAACAGGCCCCGGCGCGCGGCCCCAGGCCCTCGTGCCTGCGCACCCCCGCCTCGCTTCTTTCCAGGATGGCGCGCGGCATAAACTCCGCCGCCAGAAGGCTGACGATTTCCTCCCGGCGCACATCCATGCCGAGTGTTAGGAACTGCGCCACGAGGCAGTCGCCGTAGCGATCCACGATCAGGCCCGGCAGCGAGTCGGCCTCGCTGTATACGAGCCGTATCGCTTCGCGATCCGGGGCGAATCTGCGGCGCAGGGCCGCCGCCTCGGACAGGCGGCGCGCGAAAAAAGAAACGCCGATCTCCTCCCGCGCCCTGGTGAGCAGACGGCAGCAGATCTGCGAGACCGGATTGTAGTAGCCGCGCCCCAGAAAACGGCCGGCCTGATCGAGGACATCGACGATCCCGCCCGGTACGGCGGCTGATGGCTCCTCGAGCACCTCGCCCCGGTAGACCCAGGGGTGGCCGGCGCGGAGACGCTCCCCGCGCCCGCGCCGCAGTCTGAGTACGGGGACGGTGCTCAACTCGCCGGCCTCCCGCGTTGCGCGATGTCGCGGCCCACGACTACGCCCGTTACGGAGGCCTGCATGAGGCCCCGGGTGATGCCGGCGCCGTCGCCGATGGTGTAGAGGTTCGGTATCTTAGTACGAAAATTCTCCTCCACCTTGACCTTTGAGGAATAGAATTTGACCTCGACGCCGTAGAGCAGGGTGTTGCGCCCGTACACACCGGGAACGATGTTTTCCAGGGCGCGCAGGGTCTCGACGATCGACGTCAAATATCTATGCGGCAGGACATAGCTCAGATCGCCCGGCACCGCGGTGCGCAGGGTGGGCAGGGTGGTGGATTTGCGCAGCCGGTCGCCGTCCGTGCGGCGCCCGCGCAGCAGGTCGCCCAGGCGCTGCACCATGACGCCCCCCCCGGTCAGCATGTTGGCCAGGCCGGCGATATACTTGCCATAAGTGATGGGTTCCTTGAAAGGCTCGGTAAAGCGCGTGGAAACGAGCAGGGCAAAGTTGGTGTTGCCCGTCTTGAGCGCGGGATCTGCGTAACTGTGGCCGTTGACCACGGCGATCCGCCCGTCGTAGTGCTCCTCCGAGACCACGCCGCCGGGATTCATGCAGAACGAGCGGACGCGGTTGTCGAAGGTGTCGGAGTAATACACCAGCTTGGCCTCGTAAAGATCCCTGGTCAGGGGGTCCATGATCGAGTTCGGCACCTCGACCCTGACGCCGATATCCACCTCGTTGCTCTCGGTCTGGAGGCGCAGCCGCTCAGTCTCGCGGCTCAGCCATTCGGCCCCGCCGCGGCCGGGGGCTACAACCACGTAAGAGGCCTCCGGCGTGAACCATCCAGCGGGAGAAAGTAACGCGACGCCGGTGGCCTCGGCGCGCGCCTCGTCGACCAGGATGCGTTCGGCCGCGGTCTCGGCGGCGAATTCGATGCGGCCGTCGCCGACAAGATAGCCGTACATGCGCGAGAGGACCTTGGCGGCCAGTTCCGTGCCGAGGTGCCGCACGGGGCAGGGGATGAGCTGGATGTTGAACTTGGAGGCCTCGTAGGCCAGATCCTCGACGCGCCGCTCGTCGAGGCCGTGGACCTCCTCTCTGGCGCCGAATTCGAGATAGATCCCGTCGGTGTAATCGATCAATTCCCGGGCTTTTTCATCCGGCATGTAGTCCGTGATGCGCCCGCCCACGGCCGGGGAGAGCGAGAGTTTGCCGTCGCTATGAGCGCCCGCGCCAGCCCAGCCGCTCGTGATGGAGCACGGATCGCAGGCCTGGCATCTCCCCTGGGCTTGGGCGGGGCAGTGCCGCGCGCCGATGGTCCTGCCCTTGTCCACCATGAGCAGGCTGACCCCCGGCCAGCGCCTGACCAGTTCCAAAGCGGTAAAGATCCCCGCGGGACCTGCTCCCACCACAATCACATCGTATCGGTGTCGCATCGTCTCACCTCGGGGGGTGTCGGCTTGGTTTACCAGACCGTGGCCAGGGAAGAGTCGGCAAAGATTGTGGTCTCACATTCGATCTTCATCGCGCGCGTCGCCGAGATCGGGCACGAAAACGAGGCGCGGGCTTTTCTCGTGCGCGCCAAGGAACTGGATCCAGGCGCCGACCATTACTGCTACGCCTACCGGTTGCGCGAGGGCTCCGCCGGAGTCGCGCATGCCAGCGACGCCGGTGAACCGCCGGGCACGGCCGGCCGGCCCATACTGGGCGCCCTGCGGGCCGCGTGCCTGACGAATGTTGTGCTCACCGTGGCCCGTTTCTTTGGCGGTAGGAAACTGGGCATTCCCGGTCTGATTGAAGCTTACAGGGCGGCGGCCGCTGCAGTGCTCGTCAAGGCCGGCACGGTCACGCGCAGACCCAGCCGCCGCATGAGTATGACCGTGCCGTATAGCTTACTGGATCAGGTTCGCCGCCTGCTGCGGGTCCATGGCGCCGAGGAACGCGCGGCCTCGTATGGGCGGACGGTCGAGTTGCTTCTCTCGGTGCCGCTCGAGAACGAGGCTGGACTCCTGCGGGCCTTGGCCGACCTGGGCCCGGACGTCGCGATCGGGATCGACGCGTGAGGCGCGCGTCGGCCAAAACCCGCAAGCGGGTAAGATTCCATGGCTATACCGGCGATCACCCGTCCTTATATCTAATCCGCTTTACGGCCGCCGGATCACATACTCTGGTATCGTGAGCCGCGCGGTATCACGATATAATATCCCGGATTCAAAACCGGCGCCATAGTGAAGCGGCGCCCGCGATGGGCGCCGCGCCGTCATGCTGTCAATCCATGGGCATGCCGCCAGGCGGTGTGGGCATGGGTTTTTCCTTTTCCGGCTTTTCGGCCACCAAGGCCTCGGTGGTGAGAAGCATGGCCGCGATGCTGGCCGCGTTTTGCAGCGCGCTCCGCGTGACCTTGGCCGGATCGACGATCCCCGCCTCGGTCATGGTCGTGTATTCGCCCTTCAGCGCGTCGTAACCTTGGCCAAAAGGCAAGCCGCGGACTTTTTCCACCACGACCGAACCTTCGACACCGGCATTGGCCGCGATCTGGCGCACGGGCTCCTCGAGAGCCTTGCGCACGATGGCGATGCCCGTGGCAACATCCCCGCTCTCCTGGATCTTGTCCAGGGCGGGCGCCAACTGGAGCAGGGTGACCCCGCCGCCGGGCACGATGCCCTCCTCCACGGCCGCCCTGGTCGCGGAGAGAGCGTCCTCGATGCGGTGCTTCTTCTCCTTCATCTCCGTCTCGGTGGCCGCGCCGACCTTGATGACGGCCACGCCGCCGGCGAGTTTGGCCAGGCGTTCCTGGAGCTTCTCCCGATCGTAGTCGGATTTGGTGTCCTCGATCTCGAGCTTGATCTGGGCGATGCGGTTCTTGATCTCGCGCTGATCTCCGCGCCCGTCGATGATGGTTGTTTCTTCCTTGGTAACTCTGACCTGCCTGGCCTGGCCGAGCATGTTCAGGGTGGTATTCTCCAGCTTGATGCCCACCTCTTCGGAGATTACCTGTCCCCCCGTGATGATGGCCATATCGGATAGCATGGCCTTGCGCCGGTCGCCGAAACCGGGCGCCTTGGCGGCCGCCACCTTCAGGGTACCCCTGATCTTGTTCACGACGAGAGTGGAAAGGGCTTCGGCCTCCACATCCTCGGCCACGATCAAAAGGGGCTTGCCCCGCTCGATGACCTTTTCGAGGATGGGGATCAGATCCTTGATGATGGAGATCTTCTTGTCCGTCAGGAGGATGTAAGGCTCATCCAGGACAGCCTCCATCCGCTCGGTGTCCGTGACCATGTAGGCGGAGATGTAGCCGCGGTCGAACTGCATACCCTCGACGACCTCGAGCTCCGTGCCGATGCTCTGAGATTCCTCGACCGTGATCACGCCGTCCTTGCCGACCTTTTCCATGGCTTCCGCGATGAGCTTGCCAATCTCGTCATCTGCCGCGGAGATGGCCGCGACGTGCGTGATATTCTCTTTTCTGTCAACGGGCTTGCTGACGCGCTTGATCTCGGCCACCACGGCGTCGACGGCTTTCTCGATGCCGCGCTTGAGTCCCATGGGATTGGCGCCGGCTGCGACGTTTTTCAAGCCCTCCCTCACCATGGCCTGGGCCAGGATGGTGGCGGTCGTCGTGCCGTCGCCGGCGATATCGTTGGTCTTGGTGGCGACTTCCTTGGCCAATTGCGCCCCCATGTTCTCAAAGGGGTTTTCCAGCTCGATCTCCTTGGCGATGGTCACCCCGTCGTTTGTGATGGTCGGTGAGCCGTATTTCTTCTCGAGCACGACGTTACGTCCCTTGGGTCCCAGGGTGACGCGCACCGCCTCGGCGAGCGTGTTCACGCCCCGCTCCAGGACATGGCGCGCCTCCTCGCCAAAGAGCAGCATTTTTGCCGACATGTCTCAACCTCCTCACAACAGAAACTCTGACACCTGCGCCGCAAAACACGCACAGCCGGCATGCGCCGGAACGGCTCTTGGACCTCCCGGAGCACACTCTCCGGGCTCAGGAGCCGCGTACGCCAGAACCGGCGGCTGACGTCATTATGCCGCGGGTTCCTAGGAAATGGTGGCGAGGACGTCGCTCTCTCTGACGATAAGGACTTCCTCCCCGTCGACCTTGACTTCCGTCCCCGCGTACTTGGCAAAGATGACGGTCTCGCCCGTTTTGACCTCCATCGGCTGGCGCGTGCCGTCATCAAGGACCTTGCCCGGGCCCACGGCCAGGATCTTCCCCTTTTGCGGCTTTTCCTTGGCGGTATCCGGCAGGATGATCCCGCTCGGTGTCTTTTCCTCCGCCTCCAGCGACTTGATCACGACCCGGTCCGCCAACGGCCTCACGTTCACTCGATCCCCCCCCTTTCTCTGTTAGCACTCACTAGGAATGAGTGCTAATCCCAGGAATGATTGTAAGCAAACCCTGAAAGAGAGGCAAATGGCGCCTGAGTCCTTGAAGGATTTCCAGGCGAAAGTACCGGCCTCTTTCGCGCAGAATCATGGTAAATCTGCCAACCTCAACATCCCACGTGAATATGGTGCGCCAAGCGTGCCCAACTATCCCAGGCATTTGCGATGTGCCTTTTCCGCGAAACGGCGCCACAAAATGTGGTGTCTGGCCCTGATGCATCTATCAATATCTTGTGGCGCGATGTAAAAACCTGTAACACCGCCAATGCCCGATCCAATCTATTCGCGCGGCGCCCGGCCCGGCGGCATACGATGGAACCAGGAGTTCGAACGGGGGGTTTTTGTATGGCAGAGGAAGAAAGGCGCGAAAGCTCGGCGCATCTGCGCAGATCCCGCCGGTCATTGCCGGCGAGGACGGAAGAGGCGCCGGCACGCGTTCCGGAAATGGGTTTCATCACGCGGGAGGATTTGTCGCAGTTCCTGTCGATCAAGCCTTTTCTCAGCGAAAAGGCGCAGACCATCATCGAGATCGTGGAGGAGATACATAAAAACGGGGGAAAACTCGATCCAATGCGCCTGACCAGGCTCATCGGCATGTTCGCGGGCAGCGGCAGCAGCAATCTGAACATGCTGGCGTCATTGGCGAACTTGGCCGGCGCGGCCGGCAAGATCGATCCCGACTCCGTGACCTCGCTCCTCGGCGCCTTAACCAAGGGAGGCGGCGCGCCAAAAGACGAAAGCACATCTGACGGCTGAACGAAACCCCGGGGTCACCCGGAATCCTCCCCCGCCAGCAGGGCCTGCAGGCGCAGAGCGTTTCTGACGGCATGTCCGGCATGGCAGTTGTTCATGAGTACAAAGGTCCGGGTGGTATTTCGGTTGAGATCCTCCATCTTGGGCAGCCATTCCTCGAGCTCGGCCTGGGAATAGTCGTAATCATAGCGTTCCCAGGCATATTCATGCCGCCACCACTTGGCCGCATTGCGGCCGTGGAACCTGAGATAGCCGATCTCGCTCGTCGCCACGGCCAGGGGCGGAAAGAGGCCGCGCAGGCGCGGTTCGTCCACGCAGCAGAAACCCAGGCCGAAATCGCGCAGGAACGAGAAGGTCTCGTCCTTGACCCACTCGGCGTTGCGAAACTCGACCACCACGGGCAGGCCGGCCAAGTGTGCCTGCAGGGCCGCCAAGTATTCGAAGTTTTCCGAGGTGGACTTGAAGGCCCAGGGGAACTGGGCGAGGATGCAGCCGAGCTTGCCCGCCTCGCAGAGCGGTGTGATTCCTTTTATAAACTGCGCCGCCAGGGCGGCGAGCTCGCTTTTTGTGATATCCCGCCGGTGGGTGAGATCCTGGTGGGTCTTGACGCAAAAGAGGAATCCGCCGGGGGTCTTGGCGGCCATCCCCGCCAGCGCCCGGGCCGAAGGCATCCGGTAATAGGTGAAATCCAGCTCCACCAGGGGGAAACGAGCCGCGTAGTAAGGGAGCATCTCTTCCCGCCTCGTTCCGGGCGGGTAAAAAGGCCCCACCCAATCGGCATAGCTGAATCCCGATGTCCCGACCAGGATCATGCCGCACCCTCCCGGGTGTCCGCACCCGGACACCAGCCCTGAGCCACGGGTATTACACGGAGGAACAGCCGGAGAGCCTGTCCAGGAGGATGCCGGGGGAGGTCTCGAGGCACCCGTCCGACTCTTCTGCCGTAAGGCCCGCACCCAGCGCCACCATCTTCGCTTTCGCGGTTGTGAGGAGATCGGCGGGCGCGTGGGCGTCCGAATCCACGAGCAGGCGCGCGCCGGCCGCCCTCGCCAGGGAGGCGACCAGGCCGTTGGCCATATTGTGGCCGCCTCTGGCGCTCAACTCGAGAAAAACGCCGTTGGCCGCCGCCAGCGCGGCTTCCTCCGCGGTAAGGAGGCCCGGATGCGCCAGAATATCGACATCCCGGCAGGAAACCGCGGCGCGATTTGTACCGGCCGCGACGGGTTCGACCGGGCTCTCACCGTGCACCACCACGATCTCCGCGCCGAGTTCCCGCGCCTCCCGCGCCAGCGCAGGTATGGCCTGGGGCGGTACGTGGGTCAGTTCAACCCCCGCGAGGGCGCGCAGGCCCCAGTGGGCCCGGGCCAAATCGCAGTCGGCCCTGAGCTCGGCCAGGATCCTCGCCAGCGAACCGCGCCCGGTGTGATCGGTCAGGGCAATGCAGGCATAACCCGCCACCGCTGCTCTGCGGATGAGCTCGCACGGCGAGAGTGCGCCATCGCTCAGGCAGGTATGGGTGTGAAAGTCATGGAGCAAGCCTGTCCACCTCGATGCGTGCGCGTTTTCAGGCCCCCCGCTGGACCGCGCGCCGCGGCTCGGTAAAACCGGGCGCCTCGACCAGGATCACGTCGATGCCGATCTTCTTGATCCGCTCCCAGGGGATGACGATGTCGTCGTTGCGCCCAAAGAGCCAGAGGAAACGCCCGGGACCGGGCACCACGATCGCCCGGATCGCCCCGGTTTCGGCATCGATCTCAAAGTCGCTGGTCATCCCGAGTCTGCGTCCGTCGAGCACATTCACCACCTCGCGGGCACGAAGCTCGGAAGACTTGGTCAACACGCCGATTCCTCCCCGTTCATGCATGGCGCGGCCGCGGCCACGGGCGGTTTTACTCCTCCGATCCAGGTGGAACCGCCGATCATCATATATATGCCGGAGGCCCGCGAAAGTGCGCGGGAGGTTGCGGTCAAAGGAGGGGGGCGGATCAGCGCGCCACCGCGTCGAGCTTTGCGCCGTCACCGATCATCCGCACCACGAGCCGGTTGGGGGCGCAGACCAGCGTCTCGCCCGGGCGCCGGATCCAGCCGCTGTGGGAACAGATGGCGCGGGGGCAAACAGTTTTGGGCATGGGCAGGATGCGGACCTTCCCCTCTCTCACGTAGAGCACGGCCCGCACCTTGGCCGCCAGGTCCACGGATATCCTCAGCGGTTCACCGTCCTGTGGCAGGACGATGCGGCGGATAATCCTGCCGCCCTGTTCGACCTGGGCAAAGCGGGCGCGGCCGCGCGCGGCCAAAGGGTGCAGAGCCGCAAACGCCAGGGCCGACAGGACCAGGACGAGGAGGATGAACCAATCGGTCTTGGTCATGGGGCCTGCGAGGCCCTGGCCAGGGCGTCCCAGATGGTATAGGCGCCGATCCCAAAAAAGAGAATGCCCGAGCCAAGGCGGAGATAGAGAGCGGGAACCAGGCGGGTCACGACGCCGCCCAGGAGAACCCCCACCAGGGTGACGGCGGTCAGGGCGGCGCTGGCGCCCAGAAAAACGGCCAGCGGGGCCCGTGACTGTGTGACGAGGCTGAAGACGGCCAACTGGGTCTTGTCCCCCATCTCGGCGAGGAAAAGAGCACCGAAAGCCACGAAAAATGTGCGCCAATTCATGACGTCAGTCCCCCCGGCACGAAAAAAGGGCTGTAAGCCCTCTAGAATCCGGATTGGGGTGAGCGATGGGATTCGAACCCATGACCTCCAGGGCCACAACCTGGCGCTCTAACCAACTGAACTACGCCCACCACGTGACACCCACCATGCACCTGAAATCATAGCACAGACCCGCGGCCACGTCAAGTTCGGGAGCAGTACCGGTCACGCCGGACGGATCCCGCGACGGTCGCACATGGCGCGCCTGGCAGGAATCGAACCTGCGGCCAGCTGCTTAGAAGGCAGCTGCTCTATCCCCTGAGCTACAGGCGCGCGTTAGGCAAATGGAGCGGGAAACGGGACTCGAACCCGCGACATCCAGCTTGGAAGGCTAGCGCTCTACCAACTGAGCTATTCCCGCACCTTTCGCAGGTATAATTCTATCAACTGGCCGGCGCCAAGTCAACTGTCAGCCGGAATTTCGCGCGCGGGTTCAGGCGACGATCACCGGTAGGCGCATGAGGTGGTAGCCCGGCGAGGAGCCGTAGATCGAGCAACCCAAGCGTTTGGCGACCACCCCCGCCACTGCCTGCTCGAGGTTCATGCCCACCGCGCCCTGGCCTAGGACATCGAGCGCCGCAGTGAAATCCACTGCATCCGGCGGCACGAGGTTGAACGCGTCGCGGGCCTCGGCCACGAGGTCCAGCATGGCCGCGCCGCCGTAATGCTCCTCCACCCGATCCGCCACTTCCATCAGCGTCGTAAAGACGACGAGTAAGGGCGGCCCCTCCCCGGCCAGAGCCAGGATACGATCCCTGACACGCGCGTGATTAGGGGCCGAGGCCACCCGCAGGGCCCAGAGGATGCCCGCGTCGAGCACCACCCCCGCGCCCAGCCTGCCCGGGCGAATCGCCGGCCAGCTTTGCGCGGCGTTCCCTTCAGCGCTCATCTTCCCAGCCTGCCCGCAAAGCTCTCTAGTCTGTCACGCCGCGCGCAGCGCATGACGCCCGTCGATCCGCCCGCGCCTTCCTTCGCGGGTTCAGCCTCCTGCGCCGCCAGGGCGGCCAGGACATCGGCCAGCCTATACCTGTATTCCCGCGTGCCAAGGCGGAGGCAGGGAATCCTGCCCGCGCGCGTATAGCGCCAGACGGTATCCACGCTCACCTGGAGGCTCGCGGCGAGATCCTGCGCCGTCATGAGTTCAGCCAATGCAGCCACCTTCCCTTTCCCGCCCCAAGGTCGATGAACCATCTTTCGCCATCAGTATACAGCTAAAATCAACTCAGGGCAACTGTAAACAGCAATTCTCTTCTAGCCCTGACGTTTGGTGACGCATGATGCACTTTCCCACTGCGTTGCCAGTAAGTAGCCGTGTCGATGCTTTGGAGATCGTGTTATACTCGTTTTTGCCTGTTCTCTTCCCCGTATATGTATCAGTCATGCTGACTAAATCCGGGATTGGGGGATGATCGACCTTGCCTGGGGAAGATGCCCTTGCATATCCCAGCGTCGCTTACTTTTGCATGGAGTACGCCCTGCACGAGGACCTGCCGATTTACGCTGGCGGGCTTGGGGTTCTGGCTGGGGATTATCTCAAATCAGCGGCCGACCTTGGTCTGCCAGTGACGGGCGTGGGGCTGTTGTGGCAGCGCGGCTATACGCGTCAGTTCATCGGGGATGACGGCTATCCCTACGACACCTTTCAAGATCTCCACAATGGCAAGGTCGAGGATACCGGCGTCCGCGTCCACGTCGACATCTGGGGCCGCAGGGTCCGCTGCCGCGTCTCGAAGGTCAGTGCCTATGGTAACGCGCCGCTCTATTTACTCGACACGAACCTGGCGGAGAATGATGAAGCCGTGCGTGGATTGACGGACATTCTCTACTGCGGCTCGACGGACCACCGCATCGCCCAGGAGGTCGTGCTCGGCGTGGGCGGCATGCGCGCCTTGCGCGCCCTGGGCATACCCGTCGACATCTATCATTTCAACGAAGGTCATGCCGTGCTCGCGGGCCTGGAGCTGATCGGCGAACGTATGGCGGGCGGTGAGGATTTCGCGCAGGCCTGGCGAGCGGTGCGCGAGGAGATCGTCTTTACCACCCACACCCCGGTGCCGGCCGGCAATGAAATACACTCCCACGGCGCGCTTCACCACGCCGGGGCATACGGGATGCTTAATTACGAACAGATGCGGGCCATCGGCGGCGATCCCTTCAACATGACCGTGGCGGGCCTGCGCCTGGCCGGGGCGGCCAACGCGGTCTCGCGGCTGCATGCCGAGACCGCGCGGCAAATGTGGGCGGGACTACAGGACACCGCGCCGATCATCGCCGTGACCAACGGGGTGCACGCCGGCACCTGGCAGGATCCGTCCATCGCCAGGGCCTTTGCCGCCGGCGACGATCTGCTCGCCCCCCATCGCGAGGCCAAGGAGGCACTTGCCGTTGAGATCGAAGCGCGCACGGGCGTCAAACTGAACCCCCATGCGCTGTTGATCGGCTTTGCCAGACGGGCCGCGTCTTACAAACGAGGCACGCTCATCTTTCAGCGCCTGGAACAAATCGAGCCGCTCCTCGCCTCCGGCCGCATCCAGCTCCTGTTTTCGGGCAAGGCGCATCCCGCGGACGGGCACGGCAAGGGGATCATCACCCACCTCGTCGTCATGGCCCGCCGCTATCCCGGCGCGGTCATCTACGCGCCGGATTACGATCTGCGTCTGGCCAAGGCCCTCATACGGGGTTGCGACGTGTGGCTCAACACGCCCAGGCGCCCGATGGAGGCCAGCGGCACCTCGGGCATGAAAGCGGCCCTGAACGGAGTCCTGAACCTCAGCGTCCTGGACGGCTGGTGGCCGGAGGGATGCCGCCACGGGGTCAACGGCTGGCAGATCGGGGACGGCCGCGAGGCTCCGGACCAGGACGGGTACGATGCCGAATCGCTCATGCGCGTGCTGCTGCACGAGGTTCTGCCGGTGTTCGAAAACGACCGTCCGCGCTGGGAGGGTATGATGCGGGCCAGTATCGAGATGGCCGGTGGTTTCACCAGCGCGGAAATGATCAAGCGTTATTACCGGGAGATATACCGAAAGGCCGGCGCAAGGAAGGCCACGGCCTGAACACACCCATCATCCTCCGAACCGGGATCCGCGGTAAAGAAAGGAAAACGCCCAAAGGATCTGGAAACAGATGCAACGGGAACCCGGTTTGGGTGCGGTCGTTGGTAGTACCATGGCATGGAGATTGGGAGGGATGTACCTTGAGCCTCACGGTCATCGTCGGGCAACCCGGCTCGGGCAAGTCAAAAGCCATCCGCGAGAGGTATCTACGCTCGGAAAGCGCGGTCTTTTTCGACGGCCACCACGACGCGGAAGCCGTGCGTCAGATCCGCCACGAAATGGGGGTCCAAAACCACCTTTACCTGGCGGTTTCAGCCGACATGCTCTGGTCGGAACTGGAGAGACTCGATGGTGCGCGCGAGGTTTTCATCGACATGCCCGATCTCAAGGAACCCGACATGCGGAAACTCGGCTCGTTGGCGCGGGAGCGGAATCTGCACCTGACCTTTACATCAAGCCAGCCGCCGGGCAACCTCGGCGAGGCTGAGGTGGTCAAGCTCGCTTAAGGACTACTCTATAACGCTTAATCTGCGTAATCTACTATATGTGATTTGAACCGATTTAATAGGATTAACATGATTTTAGGATTTACACGGATTATTTGTCTCTTAAATTTCCTTTGTTACTGACGTTAAGCTATGAATCCTGTAATCATGTAAATCATGTGATATCGTTCCCTGTTTTCTGTGTTTACCGGTACAAAAATGGTTTTTACACTGCTCCTAAGGTAGACGGACGAGGAAAGCCTTGAAGACCTGGCGGTACATGGCCAGGCGGGCGGCAAATCCCCGGCAGAGGCCGACCTTTTCCTCCTTCATCACGTGCGTCAAGCCGGAGAGCGGCACCATACGCACCTTTGCCCCGCGTCTCTTGGCATAGCGGGAGAGGATGGTATCGGCGGCGTAGCGCATTTTTTCCACCGGCAAGAGCCCTTCGATGATTTCGCGCCTCAGGGCCCGTTGCCCGTTGAGAAAAGGCGTCAGGCGCTGCGAAAGATCCGTCACCCAACGCCCGTCGTTGAAGATCCCGATGCTCATCTCCGCCCTGCCGGCGAGCACGGGTCCCAGCAGGGCTTCAATGTGCCCGGCGCGCAGGCCCAGGAGATCCCCGTCCAAGAGCACCAACACATCCGCCCTGGCGGCCGCCGCACCGCGGATGAGAGCGGCCGTCTTGCCCTGGTTGGGCCGGAGCGTGCAGACGGTAGCCCCCGCGCGCCGCGCCGCCTGGGCGGTCCGATCGGTGGAGCCGTCGTCAATGACATGCACACGCTCGATGAGGCGGCAGGCGCGCGCCGCCGCGACGACCGCGCCGATGGTGCGTTCCTCGTTGTAAGCGGGAATGATCGCTTCAGCGCCCATCTCTAGCTCCGTTCCTGATGCGCCGGCGCATCATATTTCTCGCGTTCGGCCGCCAGGAACGCCGCGCAGTCGCTCGCCGCACTCGCCAGGGCAAAGGAAAGCTCCCGGCCGTTCCGTCGGTCCCTTACCTCGACCACGCCCGCCGCCAATCCCCGCGGCCCCACCGTCAGCCTGAGCGGAAACCCGATGAGATCCGCATCCTTGAATTTGACGCCCGGGCGCTCGTCGCGGTCGTCCAGGACGGCTTGGACACCCGCTGCGCATAATGCGTGGTACAGCTCGGCCGCCGTCTCGGCCTGGCCCGGATCGCGCAGGTTGACAGGGATCACGACCGCCTCGTACGGGGCGATGGGCACCGGCCACTTGATCCCCTGTTCGTCGTGGTGCTGTTCGACGGCGGCGGCCATGGTCCGGCTGATGCCAATGCCGTAACAGCCCATGACGAAGGGCCTGGCCAGCCCCGCCTCGTCCTGGAATGTCGCACCCAGCGCCTCGCTGTATTTCGTGCCCAGCTTGAAGATGTGGCCGACCTCCACCCCCCTCAGCTCGGACATCTCCCCGCCGCAGCGCGGGCAGATGTCGCCAGCGCGTGCCAGGCGCAGGGACGGGGCGGCCTCGACCTGGAAATCGCGCGCCGGCACAACGTGCCGCAGGTGGTAATCGGGGCGGTTGGCGCCGGCGATGCCCTCGCCGAGACGCATGACGCGCCGGTCGGCCAGGAGCCTGACCCCTGTGAGGCCCGCCGGCCCCAAAAAACCGAGCACGAGGCCTAGTTCCGCGGCCTCGGCCTCGGACGCGGGGTGAAAGCGTTCCTCGCCCAATGCGTGGCCGAGCTTGATCTCGTTTACCATGTCGTCCCCGCGCAGGAGGACGGCGAATGGCCCGCGCTCGCCGATATAGAGCATGGTCTTGATCATGGCGCTCTCCGCCACGCCGAGGTGCGCGGCTACTTCCGCGACTGTGCGCAGGCCCGGCGTATGCACGAGCTCCATCCCGTCGCGCCCCGGCGCCTCCGGTTCGGGATCGGCCGCCTCGGCCCGCTCGGCGTTGGCCGCGTAATCGCAGGCCAGGCAATGGATGATGGAGGCTTCACCCGTTCCCGCCAGGACCATGAATTCGTGGTTCGTCTCCCCCCCGATGGCGCCGGAATCCGCCTCGACGGCGCGGAAATCCAGTCCCGCCCGGGTGAAGACGCGGCTGTACGCGCGGTGCATGGCCTCGTAACTCCGCGCCAGCCCGTCCTGATCCTGGTCGAAGGAGTACAGATCCTTCATGATGAATTCGCGGCTGCGCATCACGCCGAAGCGGGGCCTGATCTCGTCCCGGTACTTGTTCTGGATCTGATAGAGGAGGAGCGGCAGCTCGCGGTAGGAGCGAATCTCGTTGGCGACGAGGGTCGTGATCAATTCCTCGTGCGTGGGCCCCAGGCAAAAGTCCCGTCCATGCCGGTCCGCGAGGCGGAACATCTCCTCGCCGTAAACATCCCATCGCCCCGTCTGGCGCCAGATCTGGGCGGGCTGCAGGATGGGCATGAGCACCTCCCTGCCTCCGGCCGCGTCCATCTCCTCGCGTACGAGCCGCTCGATCTTGGCCAGCACGCGCTTGCCAAGCGGCAGGTATGTGTAGAGCCCGGCGGCGCTCTTGCGAATGAAACCGGCTCTGAGCAGTAGCTTGTGGCTCGGTGTCTCGGCTTCGGACGGCACCTCGCGCAGGGTCGGGGCAAAAACCCTGGACATCAACATGGAACGATCACCCCCGTCTCATGCTCCGTTTTCGAGCCTATGATAGGCCAAGGATAATAGGCTTGTCAATCGCTAGGAGAATTCTTCGCGCCCGCCAGGCTTTCTATCTCCTCGAGCAGGGCCTGGAGGAGTCCCGCCGCAGGGACCTTGCGCACGGGGCGGCCGCGGCGAAAGATCAATCCCTCGCCCCGCCCGCCCGCCACTCCCAGGTCAGCCTGACGCGCCTCGCCGGGGCCGTTGACGGCGCAACCCATGACCGCGATGGTCCAGGGTTGCCTGAACCGCCTCACCGCGTCGCTGACCTGGCGGGCCAGGGCCGGCAGATCGATGGCGCAACGCCCGCAGGTCGGGCAGGCGATGACGGTGGGGCCTCTCGCACGTAACTCGAGAGCGCGCAGAATCTCATATCCCGCCGCCACCTCTTTTTCGGGATCGCCGGTCAGCGAGACGCGGATCGTGTCGCCGATACCCTGCGCGAGCAGGATGCCCAAGGCGATGGAGGAGTGCACCAGGCTCCGCTCGGGCAGGCCGGCCTCAGTCAGGCCAAGGTGCAGAGGATACGGGCACGCCCCGGCCAGGAGGCGGTATGCCTCGATGGTTCGTGTCACGTCGCTGGCCTTGACGGAGATAACGATCGCCCGGCAGCCCTCGTCCTCCAGGAGACGCACCTGGGCCAGGGCCGTGTCCACGAGCGCGGCGGCGGTCGGTCCGCCATGACGCGCGAGCATCTCCCGGGGCAGGGACCCCGCGTTGACGCCCACGCGGATCGGCACCTCGCGCGCCAGAGCCGCGGCGGCAACAGCGCGGACACATTCCGGGCCGCCTATGTTCCCGGGATTGAGGCGCAGCTTGTCCACGCCGGCGTCAAGGGCCGCCAGCGCCAGGCGGTGGTCGAAATGGATGTCGGCCGCCAGAGGCACGTTCACCGCCCGCTTGACGGCAGCGAGATTGCGCGCCGCATCGAGATCGGGCACGGCCAGGCGCACCAGTTCGCAACCTGCCTCGGCCAGACGGTTGACCTGTGCGATGAGAGTGGGCAGATCGTGGGGATCCGCGTTGGCCATGGACTGGACGGAGACAGGCGCCCCGCCGCCGATGGCGAGGCCGCCCGCCCGCACCCCGATGCTTGCCCTGCGCCGCGCGGGGTACACGCCCTCTCCCGTCATCGGTTGATGAACCTTCTGATGGTGGTGCGGAGATCGGCGTAGGTGATGAAGATGAAGAAAACAGCCATGACCATCAGGCCGAAGAACTGGGCGGCCGCCTTTTCCTCCACGGTGAATTCGCGGCGCCTGACGGCTTCGCAGAGGTAGACAGCCACCCACCCCCCGTCGAGCAGGGGTAAGGGGATGGGGATAAGGTTGAAAAGGGCCAGAAACAGCCCGATCGAGGCCATCAGGTCCAGGACCCAGCCGGGCCCGGCTTTGAGCGACTGATCCACGGCGCCGAACGCGCCGATCGGCCCGGAAAGAGCCATGCGTTCCTGGCCCTTGATGGCGCGGACGACCAGGCGCACGACGGCGTAACTGCCGTAGTAGACGCTCTTGATGCCGTATACCAGGCTTTTTTTTAGGCCTAGGCGTGTGAAGTAGTACTTGGGTATGATGCCCAGCCGGTACGTCCCCAGCCTCGGATCGAGGAACGGTTTGGCCCGGCGCGCGAATACGCGTCCGCCGCGGCGCACGGTGAGCGTGATGTCCGCGCCTTTGCTGGCGGTGATCCGCTCGGCCAGCTCCGTCCAGAGCTCGACCCGGCGGCCGTTGACGGCGATGATGCGGTCGCCGGGCGAGAGCCCGGCCTCATAGGCCGGGGTCTTGGGCTCTATATTGCCGATGATGGCGCGGGGATCCGCTTTTTGCGGCACGCCCACGGCGGCGAACATGACCACGAACGTGAACGCGGCGAAGATGATATTGCTCACTGGCCCCGCCAGGACGATGAGGATCTTTTTCCAGGCAGGCTGATACCTGAGGCTCCCCTCGTCGTCCGTCTCGCCGGCCGCGCTCCCGCCCTCGATGGGCGACTCCATGCCGGCGAGCTTGACGAACCCCCCGAGCGGGATCCAGCGGAGCGAGTACTGGATACCACGGCGCATGGTCCTGGCGAGCACAGGGCCGATCCCCACGGAAAATTCCAGCACCCTTACGCCGAGTAAACGTGCGGCCCAGAAATGGCCCAACTCATGCACGATTACCAACACGCTCAAGAGCAACAAGGTCAATAGCCCGGTTAACAGACTCACGTTCACTCACTCCCGCTTTTGCCGGCAAAGCTCCGCCGCGCGGGCTCTGCCCCAGGCGTCGGCCGCCATGATGCCCGCGAGCGAAGCCTCCCCGCCCCCATGTTGCCCGCAGACATCGGCGACAATGCCAACGATATCCGTAAAGCGCAGTTCCCCGCGGAGGAAGGCCGCAACGGCCGTCTCGTTGGCCGCGCTCATCACCGCGGGAAACGTCCCCCCGCGCCGGCCCATCTCGTAAGCCAGGTCCAGGGCGGGAAAACGCTCCCGATCGGGAGCAATAAAGGTCAATTGCATGCCCGCCAGGGTCGGTAGGACCGGCCAGGACGCCGCCAGCCGCTCGGGATAAGCCAGGGCGTAGGCGATGGGTAGGCGCATGTCGGGGGCTCCGAGCTGGGCGAAGACAGCACCGTCGATCGTCTCCACCAAGGCGTGGACGATGCTCTCGGCGTGCACGAGCACGTCGATCCGGTCGAAATCGAGGCCAAAGAGCCAATGGGCCTCGATGACCTCGAGCCCTTTGTTGAACAAGGTGGCCGAATCGATGGTGACCTTTTCCCCCATGCGCCAGTTCGGATGCTTTAAGGCCTGGGCGACGG
Source organism: Patescibacteria group bacterium (assembly GCA_050260175.1). Lineage (GTDB taxonomy): Bacteria > Bacillota > UBA4882 > JAAYXC01 > JAAYXC01 > JBLNBS01. Next base: position 25,723 of record JBLNBS010000112.1, read on the forward strand.
TGACCTCGCGCAGTGCGGCCGCGGTCCACGCGCGGAACGGGCCGCCCGAGGCCGTGAGGATAATCCGCTGCACCTCGCGGGGCGCCAATCCGGCCAGGCATTGATGGATCGCGGCGTGTTCGCTGTCCACGGGGATGAGGCGCACGCCCCGGCCGCGCGCCCTCTCCATGACCAGACCGCCGGCGGCGACCAAGGCTTCCTTGTTGGCCAGCGCGATGTCCTTGCCTGCCTCGATCGCGGCCAGCGTGGGAGGAATGCCCGCCGCACCCACCAGCGCGACCAGGGTCAGATCCACCGCGGCGCACGCGCCCGCCTCGGCCACGCCCTCGGGTCCGCAAAGAACGGCGATGCCCGTGCCGTCAAGCTCGCGTCTCAGCCTGGCGCAGGCCGCGGCATCCGCCATGGCGACCATCTCCGGGCGGAAAAGCCTGGCCTGCTCCGCAAGGAGATCGGCATTGGCCCCGGCCGCGAGGGCCCTGATCCGGAAACGCTCCGGATTGGCGGCGGCCACTTCAAGCGCCTGACGTCCGATCGAGCCGGTCGAGCCCAGGATGGCGATATCCTTCACGATCCGTTTCCCTGCCTTTGATAACAGCCCTGCCGCCTTCACCGCCGGGCAAAGCCAGGGCACGGTAAAAGGCGCGTAGCAAGACCAGGAGCAGCGGCCCGCAGACGAGGCCGCCCGCCCCGAACAACCTCAAGCCCATGTAGACGGAGGCCATGGCGGCCAAGGGGTGCAGCCCCAGGCTCCCGCCCAGGATGCGGGCCTCCGCCGCCTCATGGGCCACGGCCAGCACGGCAAAGATCGCGATCAGGCCCAAGCCCCTCGTCCAACCGCCCAAGGCCAGCGAAACGCCGGCCCAGGGTAGGAGCACGGCCCCCGGGCCGATCATGGGCAGGAGATCGAGCACCGCCAGCACCAGGCCCCAAAGCAACGGATTGGCCACCCCGAGCAAGGCCAGGCCCGCCCAGCCGATGGCGAGGGTCAGGGCTAGGAGCGCGATCTGGGCACGGAGAAAACCGAACAGGGCCCGGACGATCTCTTCTTTCATCGCTCCTGCCCGCGCCCGCCACTCCCTGGGGGCCAGCCTGAACAGGAATCCGGCCAGGAGCCTGTGGTCGCGGCTGAAGAAATACGCCGCCACCACGCCGAGAAAGAGAAAGAGGAGCCATGCCGGCAGATGCCCCAGCCCGGCCAGGAGCGCCTGCCAGACCTTGCCGAGCTGGCCGGGAAGGCTCTCGAGCACGATCCCGGCCCCATGCCGCAAGGGCTCCGGGAGGCCTGCCAGGATACGGCCGCCCGCGCGCAGGTACGCCTGGAACGAACCGTCCGCGCGCATGGCGCTGATGATGAGGGCGCGCAGGCCCAGCCAGGCCTGAATGGCGATCAGGAAAAGGAACGCGCCGGCCGCGGCAAGCACTAAAACCAGCACGCCGCCGGACACCAGCCACCGCGGCATGCGGCAGCGGTTTTCGCAGAAACGCACCACGGGTTCGAAGATGCAGGCCAGCACCAGGCCGATGAAAAAAGGCGCCGTCAGGGGCAGGAGAAACTTGACGCCAAGCACCAAGCCCGCGCCTAAGAGCCCCATGGTCGCATAGAGCCGCAGGCGCGGATCCATGCCCCCGCCTCCGTCTGTCTAGGAGTCTGTGCGGGTAATGCCGCCAGCCCCCATATACCGGTACCGTGCTGCAAATGACAACAGCGTTTGCGCCCCGGCGGCGAACACGGGTTAGCCGCACAAAATCCGGGCCAGGCGGCGGTCCCGTCAAGGAGCCAGATAGGCCGCGAGGTAATAGATCACCGGCGCGGCAAAGAAAAGGCTGTCGAACCTGTCTAGCACGCCTCCGTGCCCAGGCAGGAAGAAGCCCGAGTCCTTGACGCCGAAATCGCGTTTGAGCAGCGATTCAAAAAGATCGCCGAGCTGCCCGCATAACCCCACGAGCAAGCCCAGGGCCAGCGCGGGCCAGGGATCGCGGTGCCAGGCGAGCCCGTACACCGCACCCGCCAGTGCGGACGCGGCCAGGCCGGCGGCCGAACCCTCCCAGGTCTTCCTGGGGCTCAGGGCCGGGGCCAGGCGGTGCCTGCCCAAGGTGGAGCCCAGGAAATACGCGGCCGAATCCCCCGCCCAGGTCGCGACGGTCAGGAGAAAGAAATAATACAAACCGGCGTCACCGGGTAGGGCGCGCAGCATTATCATATATGCCATGGGAAAGATGGTATAGACCCCGGCGAAGAGCTGTACCGCGCTCGCGTCCACGGCTTCCTTAACCTGTCCCTTTAGAACCTCGGCGGTGGAACCCGCCAGGAAAAGCAAGATCAGGCAGGCGGCAAGCAGGGGTTCAACCTGGCGCACGCGGGTGACGGCATCCGCGCCGTGTAGAACGACGGTCAGAGAGGCGAAGAGGATCAGGCCCACGGCGGCGGTCACCTGCGGCTGCAATCTGAGCCCCCTGGCGCGGCAAAGCCGCCAGAACTCAAGGAGCCCAAGCATGGCTAGGGCGGCGAAACCCGCGGACAGCCACGGCAGGCCATAGAATCCCAGGGCCACGTATGCGGCACCACCCACGATGGCGCTCAGGATACGCTTTGTCATCATCAACCTCCCATCGATCCGATCGTGCGGCAGCACGCCCAGGAGTCTGCCCGAGTATTGCTGGTTAGAAAATAACCCGGTAACCCAGTGATCCTTGACAATGGCACAACCAGTCGCATCAAGCAGCCGGCGTAATTGGCTCGACGGTCACTTTAAAACCAAGCGCCTCGAGCCGCTTAATAGAGCGCTTGGCTACTATCTGCTTGTTGAGTTCATCATAATGATTGGCGCCAAGCTCACGATACCCAGTGCCGTCCTTGAGCATGTGGTAGATAA
>JBLNBS010000113.1:0-8623 GCA_050260175.1 Patescibacteria group bacterium
AGAGGTAGGCCGCGCAGTCCTCCTCAGTGGCGAAGCGGCGCTGGAAATCGAGCAGGGACAGCGGTTTGAACCCGGTCTTTCGGTTCGGGGTCATGTATGATGCCGCCTCCTTTGAAACACCAGTTCGTATGTTCTCATTTTACCACGAACGGATGTTGGCATCAAGGGGCGGACGGGGCCTGAGGGAAGGGGATACCCAACACAGCCCGAGGGCTCCAAGCACCGTGCCTTTGTTAGTTCGTGTTCCCCGTCAGCTTGAGCAGGCGAAGATCCCGCCTGTGCCTTGCGCGCCAGCGCTGCAAGACATGGCGGGCATAGACGACCAGGCCGGCCTTGGCCCACTGGCGCGTCCAGGCATACCGCAGGAGCAGGCGCCAGGAATAGAACCTGCGCAACGCCCAATGGGTCAGCCGTTGCAGTTCGTAAGCGGTCATGCCCGCCGGCCTGTAAACCACGTTCGCCCCGTCGTACCGCCGCCAGTCCGTGGTGAGGAGGCGGCCTTCCCGCGCCAGGCGGGCATACAGTTCCGTACCCGGGAGAGGGGTGAGGATCATGAACTGGACCGTATCCAGACCCATCCTTTTGCTGAAAGCTACGGTCCTTTTGATCACCTCCGGCCGGTCATGATCGGCGCCGAAGATGAACATGCCGTGGATCTGAAATCCATGCCGCTTCAGGGTCCTGATGTTCCGTTCGACGCTGGCCACAGTCAGACCCTTGTGGAATTCCACGAGCGCATCCTGGTTGACGGACTCCAGGCCGATGTAGAGCATGGACCCGCCGGCCCGGCGCATGAGGGTCACCAGTTCCTCGTCCTCGGCCACGTCCGAGCGGACCTGGGCGCTCCATTCCAGGTTCAGCCCCTCCTCGATCATGCCCCGCAACAATGCCTTGGTGCGCCCCCGATCCGCGGCAAAATTGTCGTCGTAAAAAAACACGTTCCGCGTGGGGACCCGGCGGAGTTCCTCCAGGACGCGCCGCACGCCGGCAAAGCGGTAATTGCGGCCCATCATCGCGGTGACGCAGCAAAAGGTGCAATTGTGCGGGCACCCCCGCGAGGCCAGGATCGGGCTGATCGTGGGTTTGAAGTTGCGGATGAGGGAGAGGTCCGGCAGGGGCAGGCTGTCGAGATCCGCCTGCCGGGGCCGGTCCGGGTTGTGGCAGATCCGTCCCTCTTTACGATACGACAGGCCCGTGATGGCGGAAAGATCCCCTCCGGTGTCGAGCGCGGCGAGGAGTTCGGGCAGGGTCTCCTCGCCCTCGTGCCTGACCACATAATCCCCGTGGTGGAGCGCCTCCTCGGGGAGAAAGGTGGCGTGCACACCCCCGAAGACCACGGGGATCCTGCGGCCCGCCGCGGCCGCCAGGTCCCTGACCAGATCGGCCAGCCGGTAGCCGGCCGCCGCCGTGGAGGTGGTGAGGGAGATCCCAAGCAGGTCGGCGCGGGCCAGTTCACGTGGATCCAGGCGGCCGCTGGCGGGTGTCAGGATCGTCACCTTGTAGCCCTTGGCCTTGAGGATGGCGCCCAGGAGCGGCAGGCCCAGGCGCGGCAGATTGCAAAAGGAGAAGACATGCGGGTCGGGGGCGGGCGGTTCGACGAGATAGACCCGTTCGATCACGCGGCAACCTCCACAGGCCGGGGATTCTGCCAAGAGTACCACCGGCGAATCTTGCACTGACCGGCTTTAATCTGCCCGGGAAACCGGTGGTTTTTTCAAGACAAAAAAGCCCGACCCGTCATGAGGTCAGGCGGAACACGATCGGATTCTGGCACGAGCACCACGGGCCTGCCGCTTCCCGATTGGATCAGGCCTTGAGACCCGTGGTCACCACGCCCTGGATGATTTGCTTTTGGGCCATAAAGAAAAGCGCGATGACCGGCAGGGTATAAAAGAGAGCCGCCGCGCACTGCACGGGGGGATAACCATTACCGACCGGATCGGTATAGCCGAGCGCCAGTTTGATGGTGAGGGTGGTCCGCTCGTCGGTCAGGAACATGGAGGGGGTGATGAAGTCGCCCCAGGCCCATTGGAAGACGAAGATCGCCACGGCCGCGATGGCCGGTTTTGATAGCGGGAGGAAGATGCGGTAAAAGGTCTGAAACCAGTTGCACCCGTCGAGCGTGGCCGCTTCCTCGAGTTCCTTGGGTATGTTGGCGAAGAACTGGCGGTACAGAAAGATGTTGAAGGGGCTGCCGGCCAATCCCCAGAAGACCCACAACCAGTAAGTGTTGACCAAACCCAGGCGGTGGAACATGATATAAGTCGGGATGATCGTCACCATGTAAGGCAGCATCATGGTGGAGAGGACGAGGATGAAGAGGGCATTGCGGCCGGGCGCCCGCAGTCTGGCGAAACCGTACCCCACCAACGCGCTGGAAAGAGTGAAAAGACTTACGCTAATCCCTGAGATGATCAGGGAATTACGCAGGTATTTTGCAAAATCGATCCAGGTCAAAGCTCGCACATAGTTAATCCATTGGGGTATTCTGGGTAGAAAATGAAATGGGTACTCATTGTGTTCCGACCGGAATTTCAAGGAAGTTACCAGCATCCAGACGAACGGGAAGGCAAAGACCAGGGCCAGGCCGATGAGCAGCGCGTATATGATGATCCGCGCCCAGCGCCGCCGGCGCCTCAGGGAACGCCGCCTTTTCATCTCTCCTTCCCCCCCTGTTCGACCTCGTAGTAAACCCAGTAAGAACCGCTCTTGAAGACCAGCAGGGTGAAGAGGAGCACGACCACGAAGAGGATCCACAACAGGGCCGTGCCGTAGCCGAACCTGTTGTAGGAGAAAATCTCCTTGAAGGCATGGATGACGTAGAGGTAGTTGTTGCGCGACGGGGTGGCGCTAAAGACGGTGCCGCCGGTCACCATGGGCGTGAGGAGGAGGGGCTGGGCGAACATCTGCAAAGAACCGATGATCCCCATCACGAGCTGAAAGAAGACGACCGGCGTCATGAGCGGCACGGTGATCTTGCGAAAAGACTGCCAGGCGCTGGCGCCGTCGATTGCCGCCACCTCCTTGAGCTCCACGGGGATGCCCTGGAGCCCGGCCAGATAGATGACCATCCCGGATCCCAGGCCCCAAAACATCATCCCGATCAGGGACACCGTGCACCAGTCGTTGGTCAGCCACCCGATCGCGGTGCCGGGCCTAAAGAGGCTGATCAGGGCGTTCAGCGGCCCGCCGTCCCGGTCGTAGATGAAACGGAACATGAGCGCGGTCACCACGACGGGCACAATCGCGGGCAGATAAAAAAGCGTGCGGAAAATCCCCAGCGCTTTTACCTTTTGGTTGAGCAGCATGGCCAGGAGAAAACCGCCCATGGTCGTCAAAGGCACGCCGATGGCGGTGATCAGAGCCGTGCGGTACAGTCCCCACCAGGCATCCTTGTCCATGGTAAAGAACCATTTGTAGTTCGACAGGCCAACCCATCTGACGCCGGTATCCAGGCCGTCGTAGTTCGTAAAGCTCGTCAGCAGGCCGATCGTCAATGGGATTACGGACATCAGGATGAAGCCGATCAGCCACGGCGAGATCGCGATGTAAAAGTGCATGGCGTTACGGAACGCCAACCGCCTGTAAAAAGGCCGTTTAGCAATCGTGCCTGATCCGGACGCATCTCCCATCTTAACACCCCTTCTCCGGGCGACACATATTCCGTTATTCCCACCCGACTTCGCCGGGACAACAAAAGCGGATAATCCAGTCCGGCATTGACCCTTACGCCTGCAGGCCGTTCCTCCTCCGCCAGCCTCCTTCGCCAAGGCTTCGGAGGCCTTAATCCATCAGCCCGTGCTCCCCTTATGCGTAAAGAAAGGGAGGCCGCGGAGATCGCGGGTAATTCCTGTATGAGGGTGGGAGGAGAGTGAACGTCCTCTCCTCCCGCCGACGGTCTCTGTCTCCAGTTACTCGCCGAGCCGCTGTGCGCCTTCCATGATCGCGCGGTTGACTTCGTCCTCGATCGCCTTGAGGGCGGCGTCCAGGCTTTCCGTCCCCTTGAGGATGCCCTCCCAGTGCTTGGAGAAGGCGTTGTCGACCGCGTTCCGATCGAGGTACGGGTTATTGGGCAGCACGGTCATGTACTTCAATTCGCCCTGCACAATCGCGTAGGTGGCCTTTTGGTAAGGGGTCCCCTGCGGCATCCTCGCCGCCAGGGATTTGAGCGTCGGCACGCCCCAGCCACTGCCGGCCCGATCTTTGGCCGGCGTTCCGCTCATGTACCACTCGAAGACACGCCAAGCCTCTTTGGGATGCTTGGTCCTTCTGGAGATGACAAACCCGGTGGCGGTGATGCACGGGCTGAGACGCTTCTTGCCCCAGATGGGCGCCGGCGCCATGCCCACGGCGTCCTTGGTGAGATCGCTCTCGGCCATGGCGCTGAACCAGTAACCGTACTGCTGGATCGCCAGTTTGGCGGCGGTGAACAGGGCGCCGTCCCAGTCAGACGGTGGATCCAGCGGACTGGGAATGGCATGGGCCTTGGCAAGGTCTATGTACCAATTGAGCGCCTTCTTCACTTCGGCGTTCTTGACCAGGTTGATCTTCTTGAAATCCTTGCTGTAAATGGAGACGTTATTGCTGGCGCACATGAATTTCAGATATTGCTCGGCCCAGCCGTCGCCGATGGGGAACGAGCTGCCGCCGTATACGGCGATGCGGTCGCCCTCGCGCTTGGTGAGCTTTTTCTGCAGATCGGCGAACTCGGCGTAGGTGAGCGGCTTGGTCGCGCTCGGATAAGGCAGTTTTGCCGCGTCAAACATCTTCTTGTTGTAGAAAATCGTCATATCCGGCGACCAGTCCTTGGGGCAGCCGTAGATCGCGCCCGAGCCCTGCCTCTTGCCGTTGAACTTGTAAAGGTTTGCAACCTCCGCCAGATCGTTCAGCTTTAATGTCTTGCTTGCCTTGAAATAAGGCGTCAGGTCGAGGAGGAGCTTCTTGGCCGCCAGCATCGGCACCGAGGACCCGTAAACCCGGAGCAGATCCGGTGGATCGCCGGCGGCGTTCATGGCCATGTAGCGGGTCATGTCCGCCTCGATCATTTCCAGCTTGATATCGGGATTTTTCGCTCTGAATTCTGCCGTGTCGAACTCCGCGAGCTCGCCCTTGCCCATGATGGTGATGGTGATCTGGTTGGCGGCAAAAGCCGTGCTCATTACGGTCAAAACCGTGCCCGCCAACAGGACCAGGCTCAGAATCAGCAGAACGCGTTTGGACATCCCGAACATCTCCTCTTTTTTGAAATGAGGACTTAACGGGGATTTTTTAGACAATAACACCTAGAAAAAGCCACCTCCCTTTTGCTATACTTCTCCTGCTATTTCTCCGACTCGGCCAGCGGCATGATGTAATAGGTCTCCTGCAGAAGGGGAGAGGCGATCGCTATCTTTTCTTGATCTTCGCGCGGATGTTCGCCGCCGCCCTGGCCAGGGCGGTCTTGGCGTCCTGCCTGCCCAGGAGGTAAGCCTGGATCTCGGTGCTGCACAGGCTGTTGGCCTGCGCGTAGTTCTCCGTAAAGTGCCAGACCGGGATCTGCGGCGCCAGATCGGCAAAAAGCTTGTGGTAGGCCTGGCCGCCAAAGAACGGATCCGGCTCCGCAAAGAAAGGATCGGCATACGCGTCCATGAACGCGGGGAAGCTGTCGTGGCCACGCAGCATCTTGACCTGGGTCTCGGCCCTGGCGGACATGAACTGGATGAAACTCCAGGCCGCCGCGGCCTTTTTGGTCTGCTTTAGGACGGCCAGTGAGCAGCCGCCGTCGTTGCTCGTCCGCACACCCCTACCCTTGGCCGGGAGCGGCAGGGGGACGACACCCCAATTGCCTGCCGTCCCTGGCGCAATCCAGCTCTTGATGAAACCGCCCATCCAGACCGCCGCCGGGATTGAGGCCACCGCCCCGTCCCTGATCCCGGCGTACCAGGCGTCCGTCCAGGGGATGGCGTCCTGGATCAGGCCTTCCTTGTAGAGTCCGCCCAGGATCTCCAGGGCGTTGACGGCCTCCGGCCGGTCCAGGATGACTCTGCCCTGTTCGTCAAAGTACCCCAGGCCCTGCTGTTGCAGGATCTGTTCGAACAGGCGCCCGTCGTTCTGCCCGGCGGAAAAGGCAAAGATGTAAATCCCCAGCCGCTCCTTGATCTCCTTGGCCGCGGCCGCCAAGCCCTGCCACGTCTCAAAAAGGGCCGCCACCGACTCGGGATCCGGCTTGTAACCGGCCTTTTCCAGCACATCCCGCCGGTACCACAGGCCGACCGGGCCGCTGTCCCAGGGCAGAGCCAGGACGCGATCCTTCCAAAGGCACGCCCGCCACTGAGCCGCGGTATATTTGGCCTTGTAAGCAGATGCCCACGCGGTCAGGTCCAGGAGCCCGCCAGTGCTCATCACCTGCGGCAGGTGGCTGTTCTCGAGCACGACCACATCGGGACCGCCCGCCCCGGCGTTGATCGCCTTGGGCAGCCTCTGGTAGATATCCTGGGGGGCGCGGATCTTCAGATCCACCTTGATCTGGGGATAGGCCTGGTTGAACTCGGCCAGGCTGTCCTTGAGGCAGTCAATGGTATATTTCCATCCCCAGCATGTCAGGGTGACCTGCCCGCCCTCTGCGGCGCCCACGAGTAGAGAACAGATCGTCGACAGGAGCAGCAGGAGGGGCAGGATCGCCGTTCCGCGGATTCCATGTCTCCATGCGCGCTGCAATTTCTCACATCCCGGCATAGAAAATGCGCCACTCGTCGCTGGTCGCTCGTCGCTCGGAAAACAAGGATATAAGAGCACGCCTTCTACCGCGTATCTACCCCGTTGCCCGGCCAGGGCCGGCAGGAGTTTCTGATGATCAGTTCCGGCTGGAAGGTGTAGACCTTGCGTTCGCGCCTGGTGTGCAGGCTCCCGTCGATCTGCCCCAGGAGCAGCCGCGCGGCGAGGCGGCCCGCCTCCTGCTTGGGATGGGTGAGGCTCGTCAGGCGGACGGGCGGCAACTGGGCCAGGACCGAATCGTCGAAACCGACGACCGAGATGTCCTCCGGGACCGTGAGGCCGGCCTCCCAGATGGCGCGGTAACCGTCGACGGCCACCTCGTCGTTGTAGTAAAAGATCGCCGTGGGACGAAGGCCGCCCAGGGCCAAAAGCTCCTTGGTCTGCAGATAGCCCACGGGCATTCTCGACTCTGCCTCGCGAAAGGTCCGGACCAGCGATGGATCCGGAGTCACGCCCGCCTCGGCTAGGGCGCGCAGGTAGCCGTGGAACCTGTTGACCGCTGGCTGGTGTACCTCCTTGTAGACCATGGCGATGCGCCGATGGCCGAGATCCAGGAGGTATTTCGTGGCCGCGTAACCCCCCTCCTCGTCCCGGACCACGATCGCCGGCGCGCCAAGCTCCGGCAGGTCGCTGTCCAGGAGGACCAGGGCGATACCCTCGTTCAACATGGCCCGCATGTGCTCGATGTTTGGGTTGGGTAACACGCTCATGGTGGGATCGATGATCACGCCGCGCACGCCGTTCTCGCGCAAGCGCTGCAGGGCATGGCCCTCCTGGCGGAAACGATGGTTGGAATGGGCCAGGATTACCTGGTAGCCGGCATCCTGAGCCACCTCGTCCACGCCGCGGACGATCTCGGGAAAGATGTAGGTGCTGATGGCCGGGCTGAGGAGGGCGATGGTCCGATGCTGGGATGCCTTTTGGCTGGGATTGGGGCAAATAAAGGTGCCGCGGCCCTGCTCGCGCCGGAGCCAGCCCTCGTTGACAAGCTCGGACAGAGCCTGCCTGACGGTGAATCGGCTCACGCCGAACTGCTGCATGAGTTCGGTTTCGGAAGGAAGGACGCCGCCAACGGGGTACTCCCCCGACTGCAGGCTGTTCATGAGGGACTGCTTGATGCGGCTGTATTTGGGGATCTTATCCTCCGGACCCATGGACGCTCCTCGTGCGACGGTATCTGGGACATTTCCACGCCGACCGCTGATTTCCTTCTTACCGTGACAACTGGCTTTTACTTCCTTCTCGGAGCTGGTGGCATTACTCGGATAGACTCCTAGATCGTCCCCAGCCGCAGATCGGCCCGCCACCCCTCCCCGGTCGCCGTGCGCACCCTCTCCAGTTCGCTGTCGGTCAGGGAGAGGAACGCCCTTACGCATTTCGGGCAGAATTGTTTGCCCGACTGGCCGGTGATGGCCTCGCGGGCCTGGGCAAAGGTGCCGGCCGGCCGGTAGGGGCGATCCGCGGTCATGGCGTCAAAGGCGTCGGCGACCGCGAAGATCCTGGCCAAAAGCGGTATGTCCTCACCGGAGATGCCGGCGGGATAGCCTTGCCCGTCGTAGCGCTCGTGGTGGTAGAGCACCACCTCCGAGGCGCCGCCCAAAAAGTCCATCTCGCGCAGGATCTCGTGGCCGATCAGGGGATGGCGGCGCATCTCGTCCCATTCCCCGTCCGAGAGGCTGGTTTCCTTGCGCAGGAGCGAGTCGTCCAGGCTGATCTTGCCGAGATCGTGCAGGTAGCCGCCAAAGGCCAGGTCTCGCAATTCCTCCTGGGAGAGCCTCAGCTTGTTGCCGATGGCCAGCGCGTAGCCCACCACCCTGCTGGAATGCCCGCGCGCCAGGTGGTCCCGGGTATCGAGGGCCGCCACGAGGGC
>JBLNBS010000114.1:0-3511 GCA_050260175.1 Patescibacteria group bacterium
AAATACGGCGGATCCGTGACTACCGCGTCCAGCGAAGCCGGGGGCAGATCCAGTTCCGTGGAACTGGCGCAACGCAGATCGATTCGGCGCTGCCGGAGCGACCCCTCCCGCCTGTCCCCTATCCACTCCCCAGCCACCGGGATGACCTTCTTCCGTCCACCTTCGTGACGGATCTCGAAGGGCTGGTCGCAGTAGCTCTTGGCCTTGGCGAATTTCTCTACGATATTCGCCCAGCCCCCGCTGCCCACATTCGCGCCGCCGCCGTTGACGATGCCGATGAAGTTGGACTCGCACGGCACCAAACCGACGGGGAAGCCGTGCACGGAGAAGATGTCCAGTGATTTGAGGGCCATGGTATCGTAGCGGCAGAGCATGTTCTGGTAGCGCAGAAGATCTGAAAGGTTCGTTGCCAGAGCGTTGCGCACGCGCTCATCCGCAATGCCGGCAATGGCCCGGCAGAGCAGCTCCAAGCCCAAAAGCTGCCGCGAGTTGAACATCTCCCGGTACCGGCGATAGCCCCAGCGGTGCAGACGATCCGTCTCATCGCCCGGCGGGATGGTATCGTCCGGGATGAATGACGGGCCGAGGCTTTTCAACATCGAGTCCGCCTGCTCGGCTTTTACGAGATCGTCGGCATCCGGCTTTTTGAAGAAACGACCGGTATGACTGGCTTTACATCGCGCGCAGTAGTACTCAATCGCCAGCATCCTATGGCTTAGCGGGCCGTCAGCTCCTGACGCGTATGAGTTCGAAACACCGCAGGACGGACAGATACACTGGTTGTGACTCGCCGGACCCCGTATCGCCAGTTCCATTCCACAAGGCTCGCAGGCGCCGGGTTGCCTCCGGTCCTGGACTTCGCTCAGCTCGCCACAGGAGCGGCAAATGATGACGTTTTGCGGATGACGGATGTTCTCCGCCAGTAGATACCCGGGAATGAGGTCGAACTCGTGGCCACATGCATCGCATCGGCGCGTCTTGACCCAAAGGAAGTACTTCACGTGCGCGTCATCCGCGCCGCAGATTCGGCAGGTTGTACGGTAGAGTGGTCCGATTTTCGCTTCCAATTTCTGTTGGATTGCTGCGGCAGCCGCCCGGTAAGCTCCCAGATCTAAATGCTCGAGTTCCTGTCGGACAATCCAGTAGGCCATGGGATTTATATCACAGCCGACCACGTCGCAACCTAGGCGGTTGGCTTCGATCAGCGGTGTACCGCCGCCCATGAACGGATCGGCGATACGGAGTCCGTGGAGATCGTGAGGTTTGAAGTAGTTGCTGGACAGGTCGCCTGCTTCGAATTCAGATAGGAGAAGCCCGCGAAAGAGCGTGCCCGGCCGCCGGGCGAACCACTTGTGCACGGCGATGATGGGCCGGTAATTCTGCTGGATCTGCTTCTCCCGCAGAGCCAGGTCCGCGATAAAAGGGATATCGAAGTGCTTTTCGATCATGGGTCCTCCGATGATTGAGTTGACAGTACGCTATCTCCGAATGGATGTTCGCCATGCAATGAAGGAAGTCCTACATGAGAATGGAAGATTCGAATAGGTGTTGAAAGCCCGCTGTTGATGTACATGGCCTCCAGCTGGGGATCCATGAAGCTATTGCGCAGTAGGCGATAATGGTAACAACGCAGCAGCTTAGGATGAGGAGGAAAGCCACGGGTGGGAAACCCTTTAGGCGCGAATAGAGATATTCCGACAGCATCGGGCGGGCTCCCTTCGCTCCGCAAGTGCGGTCAAACCCATGCCAACGCTGTTCGACTCGAGCAAGTCTTTTCCTGCCTCAGCCAACCGATGGAACCATAGATCAACAATGAGAGATACAAATAAGAAACCCTCCCGAAACGGGAACCCTTCTCTTTACCTCATTGAAAAATTCTGGTAGACTAAAAACTGGAACCCAATAATGCGAGAAAGGGGAGTGGCGATCATAAAGAGAGCATCAGGTTTATTGTTAGTTATCGCCTGCATCGTGCTCCTACCCGGCTGCGGTGGTCCCTCGGCGCCCGAAACGGTAACCGTGACGTTATACAGCACCAGCGATGGCGAGGTCCAATCCGACGGATCCGTCAATACCAGCGGAGGTCTGATGCACATCGGCGATAACGCCAATAATGTGGCTCTGCAAGCCCTGATCGGTTTCGACCTGGACATTCCCGCCGGCGCCACCGTCCAGACGGCCGTCTTTCGCTTGTACCACTGCGAAAACACCTCGCATGCGCATGAACTCGGCCAAACTCAAGTCGAACACCTGCATGAGGACTTTGGGGAGATCGATGCCACGGATTTTGCCGGAAATCCCCTCGAACTGACATCCTGCGCCGAGTTCACCTCACCCTCTTACGGCTGGTGGGAGCAGGTGACCGTAACTTCTTCCGTCCAGGAAGACCTGGCCGCGGGGCGAAGCAAGAGCCAGTTCCGCCTCTATCGGCACACCTTGACCGATAATGACGGGGCTGATGATTACAATGCTTTTTATACCCGTGAAACCGGTTCCTACCGGCCGGAATTGGTTGTGACTTACATACCGTAGATTCCCCGGTGAATACCCTGTTTGTGACAGTGGAAGCTACGCCATCCCCAGTTCGCCCGGACCGCAAATACCGCTGTCGATGGCATTTTTACCGCAGGCTCAAATACAGCTCCGCCCCGGTCGCATGTACGGCCCGACGAAAACCACCCCGATGCAACAGGCCGGCACCCCAGGAGATACCAGCCGAGGAAGGACAGGTCCAGCACGAATATGTTACACGGGCGTAAAACCGCGCAAATAACGGCTGGATCGGGGATCGCGTCAGCTGGATGGCTGCAATTCCTTTAGCTCCGCCAGGAGGGTCGCGAGGGTCTCGGCCGCGTCGCCCGCCAGGAAGATCGCGTTCGGCCGGTCGTAGAGGGGATTGGGCACCCCGGAATAGCCGGGCATCCGGTCCCGATTGCAGATGATGGCCGCCGCCGCCTCGTCCGCGCGCAGGACCGGCATGCCGTAGAGGGGGGTGCCCTCGGCGGTCATGGCCGCCGGGTTGACCACGTCGCAGGCGCCCACGATCAGCGCCACGTCCGTCGAGGCGAACTCGGGGTTGATCTCGTCCATCTCGACGAGCCGGTCGTACGGGATCTCCACCTCGGCCAGGAGCACGTTCATGTGCCCGGGCATGCGGCCGGCGACCGGGTGAATGGCGAACTTGACCTCCCGGCCCCGCTCCGTCAGGTAGTCGTAGACGGCCTTGACCTGCGTCTGGGCCTGGGCCAGGGCCATGCCGTACCCGGGGACGATGATGATGCGACGCGCCCGGGCCAAGATGGCGGCGGGATCCGCGGACTCCGCCCGGGAAGCCTCGCCGGCCGCGGTGGGAACCGCTTCCGGATCCTCCGCGGACCGCGCAACGCCGGCCGTGGTCCGGCCGGCCAGGACGGCCGCCAGGGAGCGGTTCATGGCCCGGCACATGATCCGGGTCAGGAGGAGCCCGGAGGCGCCCACGATCGCCCCGACCGCCACGAGCAGCGGGTCCGCC
>JBLNBS010000115.1:0-15443 GCA_050260175.1 Patescibacteria group bacterium
CCATGAGACCCGCAGGCCAAAGGCTCCCGCGATCCAGACCAGGGCGCTCAGCATGTCGCGCAGGGGCAGCCAGGCCAGCCAGGCGCGGGCTTCGCGGTCGCCCGTGTAGCCCGCCACCTGCCAAGCCACCTCCCAGCGGAGGAAGACCGAGACCGCCAGGGCCGCCCAGCCCCCGCCCAGGAGGAATAAGGCCAGGGCCAGCGGCGTGCAAAAGCTCAACAGGAGCCCGGGATAGCCCCAGGGCCGGCTCACCCTGTTGCAGCGCATCCAGCGCAGCTCCCGCCGCCACTGCTCGCCAAAGGTCGTGGCCCCCAGGATGCTCGCCACGACGCAGTCCGAGAGGTGGACGCGGAGATCCAGGCCGGAGATGCGGTAACCGAGCTGGTAGTCGTCGGCCAGGTAATCGGCCAGGGCGGCGAAACCCCCGATACGCTCGAGATCGCTCCGCCGCAGGACCGTCGTGGCGCCCATGGCGAATCGCATGGCCAGGGCGCGGCGGGCGATCATGACCGAGGGCAGGAACGTGGTCCCCATGTACAGGGCCTCGAGGCGCGCGGTAAAGGTGCGGGGCTGCTCGCCGCGGTAGGGGCACGTGACGAGGCCGGTGGCCGCGTCAGCCAGGGGGGCGACCACACGCCTGAGATAATCCGGGGCCACCCTGATGTCGCTGTCGCTGATGACCAGGATCTCGTGCGCGGCGCGGCCCGCCAGGGTGTGGAGAATGCTCGCCTTGCGGTTGGCGCCCAGGGCCGGCGCCACGACAAGCTTGATGCCGCGCTCCGGAAACTCCTGCCGCAGTCGCTCCACCACGGGCACGCAAGGGTCGTCCGGATCCGCCACGCCAAAGAGGATCTCGTATGCGGGGTAATCCTGCCGGCAAAAGCTGGCAAAATTCTCGTACGCCTCGGGATCGAGGCCCTTGACGGGCTTGAGCAGCGAGACGGGCGGCGTGAAATCTTCGCCGGAGGCCGCGTAGTCGCGAAAAAACACGTGCACCATGCGCCAGGCCACGAGCCAATACACCCAGCTCGCCGCCGTCAGGAGCAGAATCAGTTTGCAGAGCAACGCTATGAACCCTCCCCGCGCGGTCTGCCGCATGCGAAGGAAAATCCGGGCAACAGACTTTGAATATCTGCATATGCAGCCGGGATCAGGCCGCGTTCCTCGATGGCGCGCCGCACGGCGGGGCTGAGCAGCGTGGCGAGATCGCCGGGATTGGGCCCCAGGGGATCCCGGCTCTCGAGGGAGGGATGAAAGTAGATCTCCGTCGTGCCCGGCCCGGCGCGGGCGATGATCTCGAGGACGTAGGCCTCGTCCATGGCGCCCGTCCGCAAGAGCCCGTGGACCCGATCGGCCGCCGCCAGGCCCAGCCCGCGCAGCCTGCGCGCGCGCCCGAGGCAGAGGAGCCCAAAGGTCAGGAACCAGGCGGCCATGCGCGCGCGGCGACCGCGGCCGTGCAGGAACGCCGGGCGGAACGTGTCCCTGGGCAGGCGCACGCCCCGCGCCCCGTATTTTACCGCCAGGGGCAGGAGCCGCTTGAAGATTGAGGGATGCATATGGAGGTGCATGTGGCAGTCCACGTGGGAGAGGGGCAGGCCGGTGGCGGTAAAGCGCGCGAACTGCGCCTCCATCTCCCGCCAGAGCTCCCGGCGGGCCGCGCGGCAAAAGGCGTAGCGCAGGCCGAGCAGGAACGGATCGGCCGGCATGAGGCCGCGGCCGTCCACGAGATGGGACACCTCCGCCGGGGGCAGGACCGTCCTGCCGTCCGAGACCGCGAGGTGCAACCCCACCGCCAGGCCGGGATGCGCGCGCGCCAGCGCCACGGCCTCCTCCATCGCCTCGCCCGCCACCATCAGGCTGGCGCTGGTCAGGACGCCCTCGCGGTACGCCCGGATCACGGCCGCGTTGATCTCGGCCGAGCGGCCAAAGTCGTCAGCGTTGATGATGATCCGCATCCGCCGCCTCCGCGCCGAATTTGGCCAAAAACTCCCCGGTCGGCATCCACACCTCGGTGCGGCGCAAACGGCTGAACCGCCGGCCGCGCAGGCTGCCGGGGTTATAGGCCCACATCAGGACCCAGGAGTAAAAGTTCTCGCAGAACTCACCCAGGAAACCCAGGGGGGTGCGGTGGGGCAGGATGGTAAAACCGAGCTTTTCCAGCAGCCTGGCACCGCCGTCGTGAGGATCCTCCAGGGTGAGGAGGCCGGTCGTGTCGTTGCCCACGGCGCGGACATCCCCGAGGCGGGGATCGCGCCGCATCTCGGCGGCCACGTGGGCGAGCGAGCGGAGAAAGAGACGGCGGACGAGCACCGCCCAGGGCAGGTTGGGCCCGGCCGGCGGCAGGGGCGGGATGCGCTCGTTGTGGAGATGGATGGCGAGCACCGGCTCGCCTGCCGCCACCACGCGGCCGCCCAACCTCAGTTCGCGGGGGGCCGGGATCCGCTGCAGGCGGAGCAGGCAGTCCGACTCGTCGCAAAAGGCGTAGATGCCGTGCACCCGGCTGAGAAAGGCATCGAATCGCCTCACGAGGGCGCGCATGGCTATCTCCCGCCGATCGGGGCGATGCCGGCCGCCGCCAGCAGGGTGCCGAACCACTGCCGGCCGGAGATCGGCTCGCCAAAGAACATGCCGGCGGCCGGGAGCGCGCTCCGGCCCGCCAGGGCGCCGTCAACCGGCAGGAGGATGGTCCTCGGCACGGGAGCATCCCCTCCCCAGGCTTTTCATCCCGGATTTCGATCCAGAATCCGGTTTCATCCCCTATTCATTCTGGCGGAACAATCTGTTTTCCTGCTTCGTTGAGCCGCGCCCGGCTTTGCGCGCTGGCTACCTGAGCCCAAAGACCACGCTGATCGTCACGGTGATATCCTTTTCCCTGGTGGCAGTATTGTAGATGCCGTAGTCCGAAACCTCGGTCGAATAAGGTTCGGTGATCTGAAACACGCCCACGCGGGCCGATTCGATGCTGCCGACGCGATCGCCCGAGCCGCGGGCGATCTCCTCCGCCCGCCGGCGCGCGTCCTTGGTGGCCGCGGCCAGGAGCTGCCGCTTGATCTCGCTCAGCTCCGAGCAGTAATACTCGAGGTTGGAGGACTGGAGCAGGATGCCGCTGTCCACCAGCGTTCCAGGGTTCAGGGCCAGCTTTTCCACCTTGCCGAGGTCACGGGAGACGACGTAGAGGCTCTGCACGACCCGGTAACCCACGGGGTTGCCGCTCTTTTCATACTGGCTGTAGACCTGCTCGACGTTGATGGGCTGGACGGTCATCTCGCGCGCCGGAATCCCCGCGGCCGCGAGGAGCGCGGCAAATGACTTGAGGTCGTCCTTGATCGCGGCGTAGCCGCGCTTGAGATCGTCGGCGCCGGTGTTGCGGACCATGGTCAGGCGCCACTTGACCACGTCGGAATCGAACCTCCTGGTGGCCGCCCCCACCACCCTGATGGTCTTGGCCGGCAGCCTGCTCTGGTAGAAGAAGATGCCGAAGGCCACCGCGCTCAGGACCAGGCAGACGCCCAGGACGAGAAACCCCGCCGGAAACCCACGCTTTTCCAAGCCATATCCACTCCTTTCGTTCGCTCTCCTATTTCTATCGTAGGATTTGCAGCTTTAGCACGCAAGTGGTTTACGCTGGGGCTTCATCCTCCAGCCGGCAAAACGCCCGGCGTTGACAACTGGCAAACCGTCACCTTTGCCGGGGCCGCGGGCGAATGATCTCATCGGGTTCACTGCGGTGAAACGGTCATATTTCACAACGCCTCAAGATTCCGGTCGATAAGGAGTGGCAGGGATGTTTGGCAT
The DNA here is from genome assembly GCA_050260175.1 of Patescibacteria group bacterium. GTDB lineage: Bacteria > Bacillota > UBA4882 > JAAYXC01 > JAAYXC01 > JBLNBS01. Next base: position 3,796 of record JBLNBS010000115.1, read on the forward strand.
GGTGCGCAGGGAGAATCCGGGTGAGCGTGAAAAGACACGGATGTTCTTTAACAGCCGGGGGAAATACATCGCCGCCGAGATCGAGGGCCGGCTCTACTCCGCCGCCGGCAGGCATGTGGGGCGGCGCGTGGACAAATACGGCATCTTTGTGGACCTCGCCGGCCGCTACCTGGGCGAGATCCTCTGCGCCAACCGGCTCGCCAGGAACCGCGGCTCGCGGTTCCTCCAGACGAGCTTTGGCGCGTGCAAGCACGCCGAGGCCCGGCCCGCCGTCGCGCGGCCGCGCGACTACAGCCCCGTCATTCTGCCGCCGGGGTACGAGGATGTTGACGTGAGCTAGTGCGCCGGCGGGGTGTTCTCCTCTCCAGTCACCGCGCAGCCCTTTTCGATTAACCAGGCGCCCGACTTGTTGCCTTCCAGCACGCAACCCACGATCGCCAGCCGGCCGCCGTTCGCGACCCGCACGCCGTACTTGCCGGTATCACATCGTTGTCCATCAATGCCTGCCTGGTGACCTTTTGCCCGTTGACCATGGTGCCGCTGGCGCTGGCCTCGTCCTGGATGAAGAACGATCCGTCCTGCCACCAGATGCTGGCGTGTTCCCGCGAGACGGTCTCGTCGGCCAGCCTGATATCCATGTCGTCCCGGCGCCCGATCTTCTGCCGGTCCTTGCGCAGGTTGAATTTCGTGCCCTGCCTGGCCCCCTCGCCCTCCACCACCGTCAGATCGGCCAAGGGGCGTTCCCCGGATTCGGAGGGGATCAGCACGGACGGTTTCTGGCTGGGCCGCATATCCTGCCCGTTGGTCAGGACCGTGGGCCGCGCGGCGGATCGGTCCGCGTATGCTCGGGTATGGGAGGCACGGCCACCCCCATGCCGGAGGGCGCCGCCTGTGCGGGCACGCCGGCCGGGAGCGCGGCGGGCGCGGGTTTGCTCAAGAGGAGCACGATGAGGACCACGGCCACGATCGCCAGGACGGCCAGCGCGGCGTAGAGCGGCACCGGAAAACCGGACTTTTCGATCAGGACGGGGGGAGCGGCGCTGATGTCGACGACTCCCCTGACCCGCCTGCTGACACCGTTGGCGGGCGGTTGACCCATGGTGCGCACATGGATCGTGGCGCCGGTCGCATCGGCCAGATCGTATTCGCCCCTGGTCTTGTCGAAAGGACCGGGGGTCCTGGCCTGCGAATTGGCCACCACGCCCCACACGACCACGGTCTTGTTGGCGAGGGCGGGGCCGTTCTTGAGGACGTAGTCGATGGGATATTCGGCGGCCTGCGCCGCCGCCGCCACGAGCATGAGCGCGACCAACAGCGCCGCCGCGATCGCCGGACCGTTCTTCATCGCATAATGCCTCCTTTGAAGCATGTGGGGCTTGTGCCCTGAGATTCATCAGCCAGCTGTCAGATACTTTCGGCGATCACCTGCCAAGATCCTGCCAATGCTTTCCTCGTGCGGCCGAACGATCCTTTCCACCGGCAGCAAGCGCAGGTGCAGGCGCCGCGCGTCATTGTTCCTGGAGGGTCAAGCGCGAAGCCTCCGATTCCGAGCCCTGCGCCGCCGGCGCCTCCGGCTCGGCTTCCGTTACCGCGGCGCCCGTGCCGCTCATTCCCTGGGCCGGCGCGGGAGGAGACGCGGATTCGGGAGGGGCGGAAGGCTTGGCTTCCCAGCCGTCCCGCCGTGCCGCGCTCCCGTCCTGTCCGCCGTTTGTTTTGTGTTCGGTCCTGCCGCGCTCCGCATTCGCGCGCGCCCCGTCCCTCCCCGTGGTAACCCGCGGGGGCGGCATAGGCGCGCCGCCTGGCGCGGCCGTCTCCCTGATGATCTCGGCCACGAGCAGGGCCATGGCCCCATCCTCGTTGCGATCGCGCACGAGGCCGGTCTCCGTCCGCGTGCCAAGCACGGCGCAGGTTTTCACTCTATTCACCGCGCCTCAATCAGCATGGCCTGGCCCGGGCATGCGCTCTGTCTCTTAATCACCTCCGGCTGAAGAACGTGTACGTCGAAGGCTTTTTTTTATCGATTCCTTGATGCTCTAGCCGGCCGTGCGCTCCGCCCCGAGATAGGCGCGGCGCATGCCCTCGTCGCGGAGCAGTTCCCCGCCCGTGCCCGCCAGGGCGACGGCGCCGTTCGCGAGGACATATCCCCTGTCCGCCAGGGAGAGCGCGAGATGGGCGTTCTGTTCCACCAAAAGGACCGTCAGCCCTTTTTGGCGCAGATCCGCGATAGTGGCAAAGATCTCCCTCACCACGAGCGGTGCGAGCCCCAGGGAAGGTTCGTCCATGAGGAGCATGCGCGGCCTGGACATCAACGCCCTGGCGATAGCCAGCATTTGTTGCTGCCCCCCCGAGAGGGTGGACGCCTGTGCTCTCCGCCGCTCCGCGAGGACGGGAAAGAGCTTGAAGACGCGTTCCATCTCCGCCCGCACGGCCGCGCCCCCGCCGCCGCGAGTATAGGCCCCGAGCAGCAGATTGTCCTCGACCGTCAACGGGCCGAAAATCTCCCGCGCCTCGGCCACCAGTGCCAGGCCGCGCGCCGTGGCCAGATCGGGGCGGCCGGGCGGCAGCTCCCGGCCGCCAAAGACGACCCGCCCGGTGCGCTCGGACAGGAGCCCGGCCACGGCCATGAGGAGCGTGCTCTTGCCCGCGCCGTTGGCGCCCACGATGGCCGCGAACTCGCCCTCGCTCACCTCGAGGGAGATGCCGTGCAGGGCCTCGACAGGCCCGTAACAGGCGCGCAGATTCTCGATGCGGAGCATGCGTCATCAACCCCCCAGGTACGCCCGGATCACCCCGGGATCCGACCTGATCTCCTCCGGCGTGCCTTTGGCCAGGACCGAGCCGTACTCGAGCACCACGACCTCGTCGGCGAGGTCCATGATCATGTTCATGTCGTGCTCGATCAGGACCACGGTCATCCCGCCGCGGCGCAATGCCTTGATGAGCTCCTTCAGGCGCGCCCTTTCCGCGCCGTTCAGGCCCGCCGCCGGTTCGTCCAGGAGCAAAAGGCGCGGTTTTGCCGCCAGGGCCCTCGCGATCTCCAGGAGCCTCTGCAGGCCGAAAGGCAGCTCGCCGGCGGGCAGATCGCGCCTGTCCAGGAGGCCCACCAGTTCCAGGCATCCCAGGGCCTGCCGGCGCGCCTCTTCCTCCGCGGACCTGATCCGTCCCAAGGGGAAACAGCATCGCAAAAGCCCCCCGCGGAGCGAGGCGTGGCACCCCACCATCACGTTTTCCAGCACGGTCATGGGAGCAAATAGCTTGACCGTCTGGAAGGTGCGCGCCAGCCCGAGGCGGGCCAAGCGATGGACGGCCAGGCCGTCGACGCGGCGGCCGTCCAGGTGGATCTCCCCGCCGCTCGGGGCGTACACCCCCGTGATCAGGTTGAAGGCGGTGGTCTTGCCCGCGCCGTTCGGCCCGATCAGGGCGGTGATGGAGCCCTGCCGCACGGAGAACGAGACCCTGTTCAGGGCCGTCAACCCGCCGAAGTTCTTGACCACTTTTTCCAGGCGGAGGAGGCTCTCGGCCACGGGCAGGAATACCTCCTTTTTTAACGGGATTAACATGATTTTTTAAGGATTTACACTGATTCTTTGTCCGTAGGTTCTTCTTAACCAATAACCTAAGACCCTAAATCTTGTTTATCATGTTAATCAAGTTAATCATATGATATCGTTCGCTGTTTTCGTGGTTATCGGTCCAAAATGAATTTTTCGCGGTCTTCTATATCTCTCTTTGGTTTTTAGCGCTTTCCGAGGCATTCTCCATATCCTGATTAGTAGAGGCTAAATCCCCTATCCATCTCCAGATCCGGCACCCCGCCCCGGCCAGGCCTTGGGGCAGGAAAGCGACGGCCAGGATGAGTACCAGCCCGTAGAGGATGGTACGGTAGTCCTTGGCCGCGCGAAAGACCTCGGGGACGATCGTCAAAAGGAGCGCGCCCAGGACCGGCCCCCAGATCGAGCCGAGCCCCCCCACGATCACCATCGTCAGTACCTCGACCGAAAGGCCGAACCCGAACGTCTCCGGGCTGATGAAGTTGATGTAGTAGGCATACAGGGCGCCGGCCAGCGCGGCCAAGGTCGCGCTGACGACAAAGACCGCCCGCTTTTCGCGGCCTGTGTCCACGCCCAGGGCCGCCGCGGCGACCTCGTTGGACTGGATGGCGAGCAGAGCGCGCCCGGCGCGGCTTTTCCGCAGGCTGCCGCAGGCCGCCTGGACGGCGATGATGATGAGCCAGACCAGTATGGCAAAAACCCGGTCGCCGCGCAGTATCAAACTCCCAAAGCGCATAGAGGGAATGCCGATCAGGCCCGAGGGTCCGCCGGTCAGGGAGGGCGCCTCCACGAGCAGGATCTGCACGATGATGCCAAAACCCAGGGTGGCCAGGGCCAGGTAATGCCCGCGCAGGCGTAGGGTGGGAAGGCCGATGAGGTAGGCGACCCCCGCTGTCAAAAGGAGCGCGGCGGGCAGACAGAGCCAGGCGGGCAGTTGCGCCCGGACCGCGAGGATCCCCGCGGTGTAGGCGCCCAGGCCGTAGAACGCCGCGTGGCCCAGGCTGACCTGGCCGGCCAGGCCCAGGAGGAGGTTGAGCCCCACGGCCAGGAGAGCGTTGAAGCCGGCAAAGACGGCGATGTTCAGGTAGTACTTGTTGCCGAGGGCCAGGAAGAAGACGGCGATCGCCAGCCCTGAAACCCCCAGCCGGATCAGGCGGTTCATGCCCCCTGCCTCCCGAAAAGGCCCGCCGGCCTCAGATAGAGGATGCCAAGCAGGGCCAGGAAAGCCAGGATCTCCTTTAGGTGCGAGGAGACCAACCCCCCGCCGAGCGCCTCGAGGATGCCCAGCACCAGGCCGCCCGCCACGGCGCCCCCCATGGAGCTGAGCCCGCCCACGATGGCGGCGCAGAATCCCTTGAGGCCCAGCATGATCCCCACGTCGTAACTGGTCATGGTCAGGGGGGCGATGACGATGCCGCCCACCGCGCCCAGCGCGGCGCTGAGCGCAAAAGCCGCCACCACGAGCGGCCTGGGATTGATGCCGCAGATCATGGCCCCGCGCCGGTTCACGGCGCAGGCCCGCATGGCGCGCCCCAGGTTGGTGCGCTTGAAAAAGAGGATCAACCCAGCGGCCATGCAGAGCGCGATCCCCAGGACCCAGATCGCCTGCCTGCCGAGGTTGGCGCCGAGGATCGTGATGGGCGCGCCCTGGCTGAAATTCGGCATGATCCTGGCATCCTTGCCCCAGGCCAGCATGGCGCCGCCGCGGATGATGATGGACAGGCCGATGGTGAGGATGATCAGCCCGAGCGGGGAGGCCCGGCGCAGGGGATAGATCGTGCATAGAGCCGCGGCTCCGCCGATAAAAGCTGTGGCCAGGACGGCCAAGGCTGCCGCTGGGCCGGGGGGGAGATGCCAGCCGCCGATGGCGGCGGCGGCCAGCATCCCGCCCAGCATGGCGAACTCGCCTTGGGCAAAGTTGATGAGATCGCAGGTGTTATAGACCAGGGTGAATCCCACCGCGATCATGGCGTAGACGCTCCCGGTGGTCAGACCGCTGATGATGTATTGCATCACTGCCGGTAAGGTCATCAGATCCAGCTACCTCCGGAAGAGTCTGAATGCACCGTTCTCCACCCGCAGGAGGACCGCGGCTTCCTTGGTCAAACCGTCATGGTCGTCCGGCGCATAGGTAAACACGCCGCCGATCCCGGCAAAGTCCTTGAGGTTCTCGATCGCCTTCCTCAGGGCTTCCGCATCGGTACCCGCTTTTTCGAGGGCGGCGACCATGGCCTTGAATCCATCCCAGGCGTGTCCGCCGAACGTATCCGCGCCACGGCCGTATTTCTGTTGAAAAGCAGAGGCGAAACTCAACAGGACCCTCCGCTGCGGGTCGCTTTCCGGGAGCCCTTCAGCCACGAACAGCTTGCCGGCAGGCATGATAATGCCTTCCGCCGCGTCGCCGCTCAATTCGAGGAATTTCTCGTTAGCCACGCCATGGCTTTGGATCAGGGGAATATCGATCCCGAGTTGTATCCGGTTTCGCGTGAGAATGGCGGGAGCGGGATTGGTCCCCCAGCAGATGATGGTCTGCGCGCCCGCATTCTTGGCCTTGGTTAGCTGGATCGTCAGATCCGTATCCGTGGTGTTGAAGGATTCCTCCGCCACGACGGTGACGCCGTATGCGGGGGCGAGCAGGCGGATCTGGTCTCGCCCGCCCGTGCCGTAGGCGTTGGAATCATAAATCGTAGCCACCTTGGTGATCCCGATCGAGTTTAGGTACTCGAGGATCTTTTCCACCATGATCTTGTCGGTCTGCGGCGTACGGAAAACCCAGGGAATCACGGGATCGGTCACGCCGACCGAACCGGCGCAACAGGTGATAAAGGGCTTTTGCGCCTCCTGGATCAGAGGGATGACCGCCTTGGTGGTGCCGGTGGAGCTGCCGCCGATGATCCCGATCACCCCGTCCTGCTCAAGGAGCTTTTTCACGGCTTTAACGGCGTTTGTGGGATCACTGCCGTCGTCCTCGATGATCACTTTGAGCTCATGTCCGTTAATGCCTCCGGCCGCGTTGATCTCCTCGGCCAGCATGAGCAGGGTGTCGCGCTCTGGGGTTCCCAGCGGAGCAGCCGGTCCCGTGATGGAAAAGAAAGCCCCGATTACGTAAGGCTCCCTGGCTGGTGTAAGTGTGGGTTTGACCAGCAAAAACACCGCCGCCGCGGCGGCCAGGACAACCGCCACCGCGACAGCTAGGATTGTTACGGTCGCCTTTTTCATGCCCCATCCTACCTTTCTACTCTGCTCTACACCGTCTTGGATTTGCCGCGTTGAGCCGCTAATCTGCCGTCCTGCGATTGATCCGCTCTCACCACCTTCTTACGTAATCCGGGTTATTAAAAAGCGCGCCGGCCAAGGTACGGCAGTACCTGGCCAAGCGCGCTCGCGCATGGATCCCAAGTTTATACCTGCCATCCTACCTGGTGCTACCGGGGCATGCCTACCGTCCTACCACTATCAAGTTATAAACTTTTATACTACGACATGCAATGCGGGATTCCTTCTTGTACTCTCAAAAAACAGACTTTGCCCTACGGCAATCGTCGTGAACCCCATCCATCGCCCCTCCTTAAGAAATCGAGGGGGCTATGAATCCTGCTTTACCAAATGAACCCGAATCACTTTATTCCCTGGGCGGCCGCATGGAGAGGGAGATACGCCGGCGTTCCAAGTCCACGCCGAGCACCCTCACCTCCACCTGGTCGCCGATGGACGCCACCTCGGTGGGATGTTTGATGTAACGTTCGGCTAACTCGGAGAGATGGACCAGCCCGTCCTGTTTGACCCCGATGTCCACAAAGACGCCGAAATCCACCACGTTACGGACCGTGCCCGGCAGGATCATGCCCGGCCGCAGATCCTCGAGCGAAAGCACGTCCGTGCGAAAGACCGGCCGCGGTTCATCCTCGCGCGGGTCCCGGCCGGGCCGCGTGAGCGAGGCGATGATGTCCCGCAGCGTCGGCACGCCCACCCCCAGTTCGCCGGCGCACGCCGCGGCATCCACGGCCTCGAGCCGCGCGGCCGTCCTGGATCTGCCCTCGTTGCTGCGCAGATCCTCGGGCGCGCAGCCCATGCGGGCGAGCAGCGCCCGCGCGGCCCCGTATGACTCGGGATGCACGGCCGTGGCGTCCAGGGGATCGTCCCCGTCGGGAATGCGGAGAAAGCCCGCGGCCTGGGTAAAAGCCTTTTCCCCCATGCGCTTGACGAGCCGCAGGTCGGCGCGGCGCCGGAACCTGCCGTTTGCCTCGCGGTGCGCCACGATATTGCGAGCCACGGCGGGCTGCAGGCCGGCGACGTATCCGAGCAGCGCAGGCGAGGCCGTGTTCAGATCCACCCCGACGTAGTTCACGCACGACTCGACCACCCGCCCGAGCGAGGCACCCAGTTCCTTTTGGTCCACATCGTGCTGGTACTGGCCGACGCCGATGGACTGGGGATCGATCTTGACGAGTTCCGCCAGAGGGTCCTGCAGCCGCCGGGCGATGGAGACCGCGCCGCGCATGGAGACATCCAGCGCGGGGAATTCCTCGCGCGCCGCCGCGGAGGCGGAATAGACCGAGGCCCCGGCCTCGCTGACGATGGTGTACGCCAGGCCGCCGCCGCGCCTGGCGATCAGCTCCGCCGCCAGAGCCTCGGTCTCGCGGGAGGCGGTGCCGTTGCCGATGGCGACGAGATCCACGCGATGCTCGTCCACCAGGCGGGCCAGGGCTACCAGGGCCTCCTCCCGCTTTTGCTGCGGGGGATGCGGGTAGATGGTCTCGACCGCCAGGAGCGTGCCGGTCTCGTCGATTACAGCCACCTTGCACCCCGTGCGGTAGCCGGGATCGATGCCCATCACACGCCGCCCGCGCACGGGCGGCTGGAGGAGGAGATGGCGGAGGTTGACGGCAAAGATGCGGATGGCGTGCTCCTCGGCGCGCGCAGTCAGCTCGCCCCGGATCTCCCGCGCGAGCGAAGGCCACAATAGCCTGGCAAGGGCGTCGTCCGCGGCCTTCTCCAAAAGCGAGGCAAAGACGCAGCGGGGGTTTTTGCGGACCATGCCCCGCAGCCGCGCGGCCAAAGAGCCCTGGTCCACCTCGACCTCCACGCGGAGCGCCTCCTCTTTTTCCCCGCGGTTGGCCGCCAGGATCCGGTGGGGCGGTATCCTGCGCAGCGGCTCGCGGTAGTCCGCGTACATGCGGTAGACGGGATGCGGGATCTCCGAGACCGACTTTGCCGCGAGCGCGCCCTCCTCCCAGGCCAGGCGGCGCAGTTCCGCCCGATACCTGGGATCGTCCGCGATCTGCTCGGCCACGATGTCCATCGCCCCGGCCAGGGCCTCCGCTGCATCGGCGACGCCCTTTGCCGGATCGACATAGGGCAGGGCGTAATCCTCGAGCGCGCCGCTCTCCGCCTCCTGGGCCAGCATCAACTCAGCCAATGGCGCGAGCCCCTTTTCCCTGGCGATCATCGCCCGGGTGCGCTTTTTGGGCCTGTACGGCCGGTAAAGGTCCTCGACCTCCTGGAGCTTTACGGCGGCGCGGATGGAGGCGGCCAGTTCCTCGGTGAGCCTGCCCTGCTCGTCGATGAGGCGGATGACCTCCTCCTGGCGTGCGACCAAATTTCGCAGGTAATTCAGGCGGGCCTCGACCTGCCGGAGCTGCTCCTCGTCCAGCTCACCCGTCATCTCCTTGCGGTAGCGGGCGAGAAAGGGAATGGTGTTGCCGGCGTCCAGTAGTTCGGCGACCGTCTGGACCTGGGCGGGGCGGAGATGTAGCTCGGCGGCGATGACGGCGGTGATGTCCATGCTGAACCTCCCCGGTTTTTGGGTACGGGGAGATTATACGATGCGGGGAGGAGGGGGGGCAAGGGGCGGGGGAATATCGCCGATAGAAAAGGTCCATACAGCCGATGGCGGACTGAAGTCCGCCGCTAACCTAACAGAAGGACCAAAGGCCCCGTCTGTGCGGCGGGGCCTTTCTGCCAAATCCTGACTTCGTCATCCGCTTTTCCCGCCGCGGCGCGCCAGTTTTTCGATCGCGCCCGCCGCCCTGCCCGCGAGTGCCGTGGCTTTTCCCCTCAGCCCCTCGGGCGCGTACCAGAACCACCAGCCCACAGCGGCCAGGGCCGCTAGGAGGACGGCCGCGAGCGTCCAGGGGAAACCGCCCCCGGCGCCGGGCATGAAACCGGGTCCCACCGGCATGAGCTCCGCTTTTTTCTTGCGGGCCGGGTCGTAGCCGCCGAGTTGTTTTACCTGGCTGTAAGCCCCGCGTTCGGGGGCCAGGATGTCGAGCACCTGCGGCTCGGCCGCGTCGTCGCGGCCGCCGCCGAAATGCCACTCCCCCGGTTTGGCCATCACCGGGCGGAAAAAGTCAGGGCCGAAACCGTCGTAGGAACCGACCAGGACGTAGTAGCGCCAGGACGCGGCCGGCCTGCCGATGAGATCCGCGGGGACCGGGAGCCTGATTCGCCGGGGGCCGGCCAGGCCCGCTTGGAGTTCATGCCGGGCCTCCTTGCCGTTCGCGCCGGTCAACACGATCTCGCTGCTCTCCCAGGGCGCGGCCCTCAGCATCACATCCCAGGGATAGCGGGGGGAGAAGCTCACATACGCCCCAGGCCGCAGGGTTTCCGTGCGTCCTCCCCCGCCGCGGTGGATATAGATCTCCACCTGCTGGTGGCTGAAGCCCTCGGGCGCCCGCCACGGGTTGCGCAGATCGGCGAAATCCAGGTCGAAATGGATGAAGCCGCCGGCCTCGGCCACGGAAAACGAGGTGAGATCGAAGAGCCCCCGGTAGGGCTCGAAGGCTGGATTCTTTGGATAGATATAGGTCCCCGGCCCGAAATCGTCCCCGGCCGGGTCTGCCAGGGAAAAGTCTCCGCCGGTTCCGGCCAAGGCGGGCAGGCAGATGACGGCGAGCAGAACGGCAAGCACCAGCCGGCGCATAGATCCACCCCATTTCCCCATGCTACTAACCCATATGAGGGGGGGCCGCAGCCTATGCGCATGGCCGGCAGGCGGGTGAGCGAAAATATTACGGGCACCCGCGGCCGTCTTGCGGCGGCGGGCCCGGGCGGGGGGAGTCGCCGTGGCGCGCCGGGAACTGGTGGTCGAGGCGGTCATCGAGATCCCGAAGGGGACCCAGAACAAGTACGAGCACGACCAGGAAAAGGGGGGCTTTCGCCTCGATCGGGTCCTCTACTCGCCCGTGCACTATCCCGCGGACTACGGTTTCATCCCTGAAACCCTGGCCGAGGACGGCGACCCCCTGGACATCATGGTCATGATCTCGTCGCCGACCTTTCCGGGCTGCCTGGTGCCGGCCCGGGTCATCGGCGCCCTGACCATGGAGGACGACAAGGGGATCGATACGAAGCTGGTCGCGGCCGCCGCCGTGGATCCGCGCTACGACCGCGTCCAGGAGGTGCGGCACCTCTCCCCCCACTCCATTCGGGAGATGGAGTACTTTTTTGGCATCTACAAGGACCTCGAGGGCAAGAAATCAGTCGTCACTGGCTGGCGGGATCTGGAATTCGCCCGGGCCGCGCTGGAAAAGGCCAGGGAGGCTTGGCGGGCGGCGCGCAAGAAAACGTCAGCCCGCCGATCCCTCCGGCGGAACGAACTGCGGCGGCTCAAGAACGAAACGCCGCCGCGCTAAAATGAATATCCCCTCGCTTCAGGCCCCCAAACCCCTTGACTTGAACATCCGCTCGTGATAGGATGAAATTCACGAACGAATGTTTGGGAAAAGGAGGCGCCGGGTATGGCCGGAAACCGCACAATGAGGTTAAGACCCCCGTCAATCCAGGAGTTCGAGGCGCGCTTCGCCACCGAGGACGACTGCCACCGTTTCCTCTTCACCCAGCGCTGGCCAAAGGGCTGGAGCTGCCCGAGATGCGGCAATGACAAGTGCTACCCCATCCGGAGCCGCGGGCTCCATGAGTGCGCGGCCTGCGGTTACCAGGTCTCCGTCACGGCCGGTACTGTCCTGCACAAGACCCGCACCCCCCTGCGCACCTGGTTTCTGGCGATCTTTCTCATGGCCACGGACAAGCGCGGCATCTCCTCCGTGGGCCTTGCCAACCGGCTCGGCATCTCGCAAAAGAAGGCCTGGTACATGC
>JBLNBS010000116.1:0-14423 GCA_050260175.1 Patescibacteria group bacterium
CTAGTCGGGCTTGTGGCACCAAGCGATGCCGACCTTCTGCTTCCGGCAAGTTAAGGTTTGACGTGCACCTATTTTCATCCTTTGTTGTCCCGGCAGAATGCCGGGGTGATTACTTCTAGAGCGCGAGTACGCACCACGCGGCCCCGGCAATGCCCGCCGCCAGCAGGATCGACAGACGGGCGTCCCCCAGGCGGCGGAACCACGCTTCAAGACGCGTACGGCGCGAGAACAGGACGAGCGACGTCTCCACGACCTGGATGAGCACGACCGCCCAGAGTGAATCCACCCTGACATAGACGACGGTGTAGAGCATGGCGGCGGCAAAACAGAAGATGCCCATGGGCAGGTCGAAAAAGAGGAGCCCGTACAGAACCGCCTGCACGACCGCTGCCGCAACCAGAGGCATGCCCTCCCTGAGTTGGTTGAAGATCGCGCCCCGGAAGAGGATCTCCTCGTACGCCGGCCCGATCAGCACAGAAGCGGCGATCCCCACGACCGGCGTGCTTTGTTCATAATTGAAGGTCAAAAAATCCCTGAATTTGGGATAGCGTTCGTAAATCACGCTCAAATTGGTGAAGGATTCGTTGACGAGAAAACCGCAAACCCCGATCAAAAGGAGCAGCCATGGGGTATGCGCGCCGGTCAAGGCGTTGAACCGGACATATGCCAAGAGATCGCGGCCGGTCAACCTGAATACGAGATACAGCAAGGCAAACGAGAGGAAATACCAGACGAGGAAAGCCAGGTGAGGATTCACATCCAGGTACTTCTTTAGGACACGATGCAGAGCGGTATGATAACACACCTTCTTGACCAGGGCAAAGGTCAGGTAGTTGAGGGCAAAATATACGGCAGCCAGGAAGAGATCGTAGAGATATTTCACTTTTTACGCCCGCTCCTTCTGAGAAAATACCATGTCCCGAGAAGAAGGACGAGACTGAAAAGGCCCAGGGCGAACGGCACGCCCAGGCCCGTGCCCTGCAATACATCGCCCCACACTCTGCGAAAAGCCAGGATGCAAAGGTTGTTCGTGATCTGGGCGATGATGCAGCCAAAGAGCGAATCCGTGTAGAGGTAGACCAAACCCACCACGAGGCTGCCCAAGACGCCGAACAATGTCATGAAGGGTTCGAGATTCATGAACAGGATGCCGTACATGACCGCCTGGAGGAGGTTCGCCAGCCAAAAGGGCATGACCCGGTGAAACTCGTTGAAGATCAAGCCGCGAAAGAGGATCTCCTTGAAGAGAGTCCCGATAGTGACGAACAGGAAAAAAGCATAGAGACTGCTGCTGTTATAGATGAAATAGATGATGTCGTGGAGCGACTTCACCCTGTCGAAATAAGGAAGCTTGAAAACACCGGCGACGAACAGCCCCATCGAAAGCCCGGCCATGATGGATAAGACCGCATGCCAAGGCCGGATTGCCTTCAGTTTTGAGGTCTGGAACATGTTCCTGCGGTTCACGCCCAGGGTCACGAGATAGAACAAGGGCAGGGCGATGAGATCGTTGAAAACGACGATGCCCAGGGGATTGTTCTTGACGAGGCCGCGCAGCGGCCCGATGTCTGGCAGTATCTTGTCCCAGACGTACAGTACGGTCCGGAAGATCAGGTAGTACAGGGCGACGTAGAGCAAGACCACGCCCACCATGCGGAAAAACCCGACGATCTTTTTCATCTTGGTCCGCCTCCTTTATCAGCCGTGGCCGCCGTCCCGCCGGCAACCGGATCGAGCAGGGTCAGATACGGCTCTAACCTGGCCTCCCACGCATAATTCGCCGCCATGCAACGCGCGGCTAAAGCGAGCCATCCGTCCCTGTCCGCGTATGCGGCCAGGGCTCTTTGGACCGCTTCGAGCAGGGATTCAAAGGAATAACACTCCATGACGAAACCGTTTCCGCCACGGCCGTTCTCCGGCTCGGTCACGGTTTCCATCAGCCCCCCCGTCTTCATGACGAGAGGTACGGTCCCGTATCTCATGGCGATGAGCTGTGACAGCCCGCAAGGCTCGAAGCGCGAGGGCAAAAGGAGCATGTCAGCGCCGGCATACAGCATGTGTGCCGTCGCCTCGTCGTAATGGTTGATATACCTGAAGTAGCGGGGGAACGCGGACTCCAGGGCGCCGAACTGGCGGTCGATCAAGCGCGACAAGGCGCCGTCCGGATTGCCGCAGATCACGAGGACGAGACCGGCCGCGAGGAGCCGGCGCATGCGTTCCCGGGGCTCGAACGGCGCGCCGGTCTTGAGATCGAGGAAGAGATCGAGGCCCTTTTGCGGCGTCAGCCGGCTGATGAGGACGGCGAGGGCTTTCCCCCCGGACGCGTCCAGATGGAGCCCGCGCAGGAGGACCTTCTTGTTCTCCCTCTTGCGGGACAGGGTGCCGATCCCGTAGGTCCTGGCAAGCATCGGATCCGTGGCGGGATCCCAGGTCCCGTAGTCCAAGCCGTTGACGGACCCCGACAGCTTGCCGGCATTCTTAGCCACGATCTCCATGCCGCAATGGGGGGCCCGATTCGTACGCAATTCCTCGGCGTATTGCGCGCTGACCGTCATGAGCCTGTCGGCCAGCTCCACGGCGAGGGATTGCATATTGCAGTATCCGTATTGGTTGTAGATGCCTTCCAGGATCGATCTGGGCTCACTCTCAAGCAGAGGAAAGATATCGGGAAACAGCTCACCCTGGTAATGGTAATTGTGGATTATGTGGATCGTTTTGATCGCTTGCCGGGGATACAATGCCCGCAGATAGGGGTAGATCGCCCCCGCGTGCCAGTCGTGCGTGATGATCGCCCGTATCCTGCTCTTTTGGCCCCTGAGAAAGTGCAACACGGCCTTGGCGAAGAGAAAGTACCTGAGATCCGCTTCCACCTGGTAGGGGCGGGGATAGTTCTGGCTGGTTTCGTTGAAGGAATAAATCCCCCTGAACTCCACGAAATAATGGATCACGCCGTCGGGCCCGGTGAGTCGATGCATCCAGCCCTGATAGGTGGCGTGCATGTATTCGATCTCGATCTCCTGCGCCAGGGTCTTGCCCAGGCGATCCGCGGCATAGAGGGGTGTGAAGACGAGATTGGCGGCGCCCGTGCCCCGGGCGAGGGCCTTGGGCAGGCTCCCGACCACATCCCCCAGGCCGCCCCTTTTTGAGTACGGGGCGACCTCGTTGGCGACGTGCACGATCGCATCGTTCATCTTCTCTGGGCCTTCTTCTTTTCGTAATGAGCCAGGAATGCCCGGTAGAACGAGGCCTCGACGGCCGCGATCGTGCCGAAACCGCCGTTTTTCCCAAGCCGCGCCGCCAGCGCCTGGCCGTACAGGCCGAGGCGGGCCAGCCAATGCACGAGGTACTCGCTCTTGCCGCGCACCATCTCCTCGTAACACGACTCGACATAGCCCGCGTACAACCTGCTTAAATAGTCGCGTGTCAGCCGCTCGGGGCCGATGAGATGCTCCATCACCATCCCGGGGTGATAGAGAAGCTCGTAGCCCCTTCTTTTCACGTAGGCACAGAGCTCGACATCGTCCCCGCAGTAGAGGTCGGCGCCCCGGCGGCCCACGTTCCTGAGCCAGCCCTCCCTGGCGAGTTCCTTGACCGGCTCCGCCCGCAGGAGCAGGCCGGCGCCGAACATCCAGCCCAGGGGATGTCTCGTGCGGGCGGGATCGATGTCGCGCCGCGCGAGATGCGTGCAGGTCAGGTACTTGTAATAGCGGCGCAGGAGGGCGGTCTGCAGGCTCCCGGGCGTAAAATCCAGACGCGGGATCACGGCGCCGTTCAGCGCGCCCAGGCGGGGATGGGACGCGATGAAGCCCGCCGCCTCGGTAAGCCAAGTAGGCGCCATGATATTGTCGTCGTCGAGGTAGACGAGCCACTCGGTCTCTACGTGTCGTAAGCCCGCCAGGCGGGCATATGCCAGCCCCTGCGCCGTTTCCTTCACGTACACCGCCTCGGGGCGGCTTTTTGCGTACGCCCGCATGACCGCCTCCGTGCCGTCGGTGGAGTTGTTGTCCACGAGGACGAGGCGGGCCACGCGGGAGGCGTATCCCTCCTGCCCGAGCACGCCCTCGACGGCCTTGGCGAGCCTTTGCTCCCCGTTGTAACTGCAGATAATCAAGGTGAACATCACGGGATCTCCTTTACCAGCCGCGACATATGCCCTCCCACGGAGAGAAAGGGGGATGTCCTTTCCCCCGTGAGGAGATCAAAGAGGCCATAGCGCGTCTCGATCCGGCAGGTCTGCCGCCGCGGAGAAAAATTGAGGGCGAGGTAGATGCTTTGTTCCCCCAGCGTGCGGCAGAGAATCATGATCCCGCGCGCGTCGTCGGCCGCCGCGATCTTGAGATGCCCGTGCTGCAAGATCTCCTCATGCCGGCGGATCGCGCCCAGCCTCTCGTACCAGGAGAGGAGGTCATTCCCTGCGGCCTGATCCCACCGCATGCCCGTCCTGTTCCCGGGATCATCCGGTCCCTCCATGCCCAGCTCGTCGCCGTAGTAGATAGTTGCGGCGCCCGGGAGGAAATAGTGCAGGATCGCGGCGTTATAGAGCTCCCTCCGGTCCTCGATCACCGAGGCGAAACGCGCCGTGTCATGGCTTCCCATGATATTCCAGTTACGCAGGGCACGCCTGTGCGAGAACTGGAAATACGCCTCCATGATAGCGTCCGCCAGGCCGGTGACCTTTTTCATCCTGCCGCCGAAGAAAGGCTCGTACGCCCCGGCCCAGTACAGATAGTTGGTAATGCCTGTGCAGCGGCTCCGCGCGAGGATGGATTGCGCACTGTCCCAGGTCTCCAGGATGAAGAGGCCGTCGTCCTTGATTCCGCGCAGTTCGGCCAGGAGCGCGCTGAGGAAATCCTTGCCCAGCTCCGAGGCCACATCCACCCTGAACCCGTCCACATGAAACTCCGTGAGCCAGCGGCGGCAGGCCCCGATGATGTAAGCCCGCACCTCCTGGTGGTCCAGGTTGAACTGCGGCATGCCGGCGTGGCCCCACCAGGAGCTGTAGCTCTCCTCCCCGCTCTGCGGATCCACGGGGTATTTATCGACGATGAACCAGTCGCGGTACGCGGAACGCTCCTGGTTTTTGATGAGATCGCGAAAGGCGAAAAAGCCCGTCCCGCAATGATTCGCCACCAGGTCCAGGACGAGCCTGATCCCGCGCGCGTGGCACGCCTCGACGAGGCCCGCCAGATCCTCCTCCCGGCCGAGCAGGGGATCGATCTCCAAAAGCGAGCGATGATCGTAGCGGTGGTTGCTCGCGGCCGGATGGATCGGCGTCAGGTAGACGGTATCCACGCCGAGCCGCGCCAGGTGGGAGATCTTTTCGGCCACGCCGGCGAGGTTGCCGCCGCGGAAGACATGCGGCGGATTGCTTGCCGTCCAAGCCCGCGCCTCTTCCTCCCCACCCGGACCGCCCTTTTTGAACGAGTCCACGAAGATCGCATAGACGATCCGGCTCCCGTCCGGTGGCATCGCCTCATCCTCTTCGGGAAGGGTGAAATACTCACGGCCATCATCGCGGAGATGGTGTTCGTTGCCGAGATAATAGGTCCTGTCGCCCTTCAGGGCGAAATTGTAGCCGTGCTCGAGCTTGGCGGCGGCGATCATGAGCTTGTAATATTTCTTGGCGTTTACGGTAAAGACCGTTTCCATGGCGTAACCGCCCGCGGGCGTGCAGAGCTCGACCTCGCGGATCCAGGGATCGTAGGCGATGAGCTTGATCTCGACTTCACCCCCGGGCTGCCTATCGACGTGGGGGTAGCCGTTCGTGAAAGAGACCGGCAGCACGGGCGGCGTACCGATGCGGCAGACCGACTGCAGGCCCTTGGCCCCTTCCTGCAGGTTGAAGGGATCCAGGATGATGCCATCCGGCCGCCGCCTGTCCCGGAAGAAATAGAAGACGTCGCCGGGGGGAGCCTCGATCTCCGCCTCGTACAGGCCGGGATGAATCCTCCGGCACGGCCGGGTAAAGAATCGCCCGAGCGCGGGCTTGACGCAGATCTCCACCTCGCCCGGATCGTCCGCCAGGAAGATCCTGAACTGCTTCTTGAACCTATGCATGAGCGCCCCCCGGCCCCTCGAAGATCGTGCGGCACAGTGCGGTCAGAGCAGACAGTCCGGTCTCGATCTCGCGGCGCGGGTCCGCGCCGGCCGCGCGGTCTCGCGTGAGCGCGTACAGCCTGCTCGACTCCCTGACGCAAGCGCGGCTCGCCTCAAGGATATCGCCATCCAGCGCGCGATGGGCCGCCAGCGCAAAGGCGAAGTTGCGCCACAGAGCCAGAGCCTCCGTCCAGATATAAAAGACCTGGTTGTATTGGTCCCTCGCCGCCTCGTCCCACGGCTCTGCCAGGCGGCGCGCGAGATGCGCCAGGGCGCTGAAACCGAAAATGATGCGGAGGTCCGGGCCGTGCCGCAGTTCGCCCTGGTTGTGGAAAGCCGCGGTGATCCGCGCCAGAGCCTCTTCCCCCATATCGGGCTGGGAGATCTCCGTCACTCCGTCCAGATCCACCTCGATAAACTGGTACGGCGCGACCGCGCGGCAGAGGTCGTGCCCCTTCATGAAGGGGATGTCGTTGAAGCCGTTCAGGGCAAGGAGGAAATCGGCCGCGGGTACCTCGCCGAAGTAGCGGAAGTTCGTGTCGTAGACCACGAATCCGTCGGCCGTCTCGTCCGCGATGAGTAAAGTATGCACCGTGGGTATGAAGCCCGTGGGCAGGTATTTCTGCTTCGCCGCGCTCTTTGCTATCCTGTCCAAAAGGACGGCCTGGTCCAGATGGTAGTCGCGGGTGTAATTGAGGTGGTAGGTGTTGACCATGGCGGGCACGAGCCTGTCGCGCGCGAGCCCGCTACGGATGTGGCTGAGCGCCTCATCCTGGCATTTTGCGTGGACGAACGCGCCGCTCACCTTGAAAAGCTCCGAGAGGTCGGGGAAGCCGGCGTTCCTCCCCGTGACGGGAAACAGGTACTCACCCGTCTCCGTGCGCGCGACGCCCAGGGCCAGGACGGCGTCCCCCTCGGCGGCGGCGAAGAACGCCGGTTCCAGGGGGAGATGCCTTTGATACCGGAGCATTTCCAGGGTGATGGCCAGCATGCAGTTGAAGTAGTATGGGTACTCCACGGGGCGGAAAGCCAGATTGTGGCGCCTCTTGGCCGCGTCGCCGCCGTAGGCCAGCTCGGCGTAGTCCGGCAGCCTGTCGATCTCGGGCGTGACGTCCAAAAAAGCCTCTGTCCCCGCCGCCGCTTCGTCCGCCAGGATGGCGCCGATCGTTTTGTGCTGCATAATGGCGGTGAGGCTAAGCGGGATCCCCTCCTGGTTGGCGCGTTCGACCGCCTTGATCGCCTTTAGGGAATCCCCGCCTAGCTCGAAAAAGTCGTCATGGAGCCCGATCTCGGAAAGAGCAAGCACGCCTCGGAAGATCTCCGCCAACGCCCGCTCGGCCGGGGTCGCCGGAGGGGCAAAGGCCCTCCTGATCCCCTCCGGCTTGGGCAGGAGCGCGCGGTCGATCTTGCCGTTCACGGTCACGGGGAACTCGTCGAGCCTCACCACGTAGGCGGGGATCATGTAGGGCGGGAGAAACCGCCCGAGATAGGAACGGATCTCGTCCAAGGCCAGATCCCGCCGCGCCCGCACGTAAGCACAGAGGTACCTGCCGGAGGTTTCGTCGGTCATGGCGACGACGACGGCTTGCTCGATCTCGGGGTGGCCGGAGAGCACGTTTTCGATCTCCCCCGGCTCCACGCGGTAGCCCCTGATCTTGACCTGGTTGTCGATCCTGCCCAGGAATTCCACGATCCCGTCGGGCCGCCGGCGCGCCAGATCCCCGGTCCGGTAGAGCACGGTGCCCGGGTGGACGCCCGGGGGCATGCCCGGGGCCTTTTCAAGCTCCTGGAATGGATTGGGCACGAACCTCTCGGCCGTGAGAGCGGGGTTATTGATGTACCCCAACGACACTCCGACGCCGCTCACGCAGATCTCTCCCAGGGCGCCGAGGGGCACGGGCCGCAGCCGCCGGTCGACGAGGTAGACGTGGGTGTTCGCGAGCGGCTTCCCGATCGGGACATTGCCGTCCCACACCCCCCGCCGGTAGGGCAGGAAAGTGGCGCAGATCGTCGTCTCCGTGGGCCCGTAGCCGTTGACGATCTCGATCCCCTCGTTGATCTCGTGATAGGCCGCGAGGACATGGTCCTTGATCGGCTCCACGCCGACCAGCATCTTGTTGAGCCGGACCTCGTCACGCCGCTTGGCGAGACAGGCCTGCAGCTCCGGGAGGATGGAGGGGGGGATGTAGGCAAAGGTGATCCCCCGCGCGATGATGAAATCCGCCAGCGCCGCGAGGCCCTGGATCTCGTTTTTGTGCAGGACGAGGCAGGCTCCGAACGCCAGCGGCAGGAACAACTCGCAGACGCTGACGTCAAACGAGATGCTGGTCAGGGAGAGGCAGCGGTCGGCCGCGCCCACCCCGGACTCGTACTGTTCGGCCAGGCAGTGGAGGAAATTGGTCAGGGAGCGGTGGGCGATCGCGACCCCCTTCGGCCTGCCCGTGGAGCCCGAGGTATAGATGACGTAGGCGGCGCCGTCCGGCCGGGCTAAGGGGGCCTGTTCAGCGCCGCGCCCGTCACGGACGAGCTCCGCGATGGTGTATGCCCCGGCAAGGCCCGCGCTGTCCAGCCCCGGCGTCTCTTCCTCGCGCAGGATCAGACGTGCCCCGCTGTTCTCCAGCATATAGGCGATGCGTTCCGCCGGCAGATCCGGATTGAGCGGCAGATAGGCCGCGCCCGACCACATGACGCCCAGCGCCGCGGCCACGAAGGAAAGCGACCGCGTGCCCGCCACGCCCACGACATCGCCCGGGATGACGCCCTTTTGCGCCAAAGCACGGGCGACGGCCCCGGATTGGCGGCAAAGCTCGCCATAGGTCATCACCGCGCCGCTCTCCTCGACCGCCGGCGCGTCCGGGTCCATGGCCGCCCGGTCCAGGAGATGGTCGACGATCGTCCTCTCCAAAGGGTAGGCGCGGTAATTGTCCGCGAAACCGGCCTGCAGGGCCGTTTCCGCGGGGCTCTGGGCCGTGATCTCGGCGATGTCCACCTCTATATCTCCGGCGACCTGCGCAAAGATTGCCAGGAAATTCCCGGCCAGCCGCTCGATGGTTTCGCGCCTGAACAGCCTCGTGCAGTATTCCAGGTCGAAGGTGATCTCCTCCGCGGCCATCACGTTCAGGTTCAGATCGAACTTGGCGATGGGGTGGTCGAAGGCCACGTTCCGGAAGGATATCTCCTCCCCCCATGCCGCGGGCTGGCCCATGTTCTGCAACGTCAGCATGGTGTCGAAGAGGGGGTTGCGGCTCAGGTCTCTCTTCACCGCCACCTTTTCCACGAGGCGTTCAAAGGGGTAGTCCTGGTGCGCGTATGCCTCGAGGGCGTTCCGCTTGACCTCCTGCAGATATGCCCGGAACGTCATGCCCGCCCGCGGCTGGTTGCGCAGGAGAACGGTGTTGACGAACATGCCGACGAGGTTTTCCAGCTGGGGGTGGGACCGGCCGTGCACGGGCGAGGCGACCACCAGATCCTCCCGGCCGGTGTACTTGGCGAGCAAAACGGTGTACGCGGCCAGGAGCACCATGTAGAGCGTCGTGTTGGTCTCGGCCGCAATCCGCCTGATCTCGCCGGTCAAGACCGCGTCGGCCTTGAAGACGACCCGGTCCCCCTCGAAGCTCTGGATGGACGGGCGGGGAAAATCCGTGGGAAAATCGAGCACCGGGATCTCGCCCGCGAACCTGTCCAGCCAGTACCGTTCGTGTTCGTCAAGGGCGCCCGCGTCCAGGAGCCCGTTCTGCCACTCCGCGTAATCCTTGTACTGGAGCGCCGGCTGGGGCAGGTCCCGGCCCTCGTAGGCCGCGATCAGCTCACGATCGAAGATCGTGGTGGAGATGCCGTCCGCGATGATGTGATGCAGGTCAAAGAGGAGGAGATGGCGGTCGGGGGCGAGGCTCACCAGGCCCGCCCTGAGCAGAGGCGGGCGCTCCAGGTCAAAAGGTCTGATGAATCCTTTGACGAGCGCGGGGATTTCCTCACAGGCGGCCTCGAACCGTTCGAGCGGCACGGTCAGGCGTTCGTGCACGATCTGCACCGGCTCGCCCTCCACGACCCGGAACGAGGTGCGCAGCGATTCGTGGCGGTCCACGACCGTCTGCAGGGCGGAGGCCAGCCTCGCCTCGTCCAGCGCGCCGCGGGCCTCGATCACCATGGGCATGTTGTAGCCGGTTCCCAGGCCCTCGAACCTGCTCAAGACGTAAAGCCGCTTTTGCGCCGAGGAAACCCTGTAATACTCCTTTGGCGCGGCGCGGGGAATCGGCGCGGCCCCCCCGGAGCCGTGCCGCTCCAGGCAGGCCGCCAGCTTGCGCACGGTGTCGTGGTCCAGGAGCTCGGACATGCCGAGCTTGACGCCGAGCCGCCTCTCCAGCGCGTTGACGGCCTTGAGCGCCAGGATGGAATCGCCGCCGAGATCGTAAAAACTGGCGTCAATGCTTAGGCTGGCGTAACCGAGCAGGCCGCCCCAGACCTGGCCGATGCTTTTTTCCAGCTCCGTGTAGCCGCCGTCATCCCTGCCCTCCAGGCGCACCTCCAGCGGGGTGGACGCGATGCGCACCCGCGGTTCGCCGGGTTCGGGCGCCTCGAACCAGCACCGCCTGCCCGTAAAGGCGTACGGGGGGAGATGCAGCTTGTACCGGCGCTGCCCCTCGTACAGCCTCTCCCAGTCGATCTCGCCGCCCCGGCGGTAGAGAGCGGCAAGGCTCTCCAGCTCATCCCCGCCGCCTTCCCGGTGCGCCGCCGCGCCGGCCACCCGGTCCAGCCCGGCGCCCGCCTCGGGATCCGCCTCCTCGTCGGCGTAGAGGGCGCGCAAAAGCTCGCGGTAATGCTCGAAAACATACGCCCGCCGGCAGGCATGGGCCTCGCGGCCCGTGTTCATGGTGTAGCAGAGATCGTCCAGATCCACGTCGCCGTTCGACTCGACATAGGCGCGCAGCCCGGCTATGGCCTGCCGGAGGGAGGCGGGGGTCCGCGCCGAGACCGTCAAGAGGCGGGGGCGGTTCTCCCGGCCGGCCTTGGGGCGGGACGGGGCCTCCTCCAGGATGAGGTGGCAGTTGGTGCCGCTCAGGCCAAAGGCGCTGACCCCGCAGCGCCTCGGCCCCCCCTCGCGGGGCCAGTCCCGCAGGGCCGTGTTGACAAAGACGGGCGAGTTGGCAAAGTCGATCTCGCGGTTCGGCGTCTCGAAATGCAAGGACGGCGGTATCTGGCCGTGCTCCAGGGAGAGGATCGCCTTGGCCAGCCCGGCGGCGCCCGCGGCGCTGTCGAGATGGCCGAGGTTCGTCTTGATGGAGCCGATGGGGCAGAACTGCCTCCTCTCCGTGAACCGGGCAAAAGCCCTGGTAATCCCGTCGATCTCGATGGGATCGCCCAGCCGCGTGCCCGTGCCGTGCGCCTCGAGGTAGGAAATCGTCTCCGGCGCCACGCCCGCGTCCTCCCAGGCGCGCACGATGACATCCTCCTGGGCGCGGGCGTTCGGCGCGGTCAGGCCGATGGAGCTGCCGTCCTGATTGACCGCGCTGCCCTTGATCACCGCGTGGATCGCGTCCCCATCGGCCAGGGCCTTGGCGAGCGGCTTCAGGAGGAAAGCGGCAACGCCCTCCCCAAAGCCGGTGCCGTCCGATCTATCATCAAAGGTCCTCGTCCGGCCGTCCGAGGACTCGATGCCCAGCCGGTGCTCGGAAGCCGCGGGAAGCAACATGATCTTCACCCCGCCGGCCAGCGCCATCTCGCACTCGCCGTAGCGTAGCGCACGGCAGGCGTAGTGCACGGCCACGAGCGAGGAGGAGCAAGCGGTGTCGATGACGAGGGCGGGGCCGTGGAGGTCGAGGAGGTACGAGACGCGGCCGGCGATGATCGAGCTCAGGTTGCCCGGCACGGCCATGACCACCGCCTCGCCGTCCGCGCCCTCCAGGAGCCTCTTGTAGTCGTAGATCGCGTCAGCGGAATAACCCAAAAAGACGCCCGTGCGCGTGCCCCGGATCCTCTTGCCGCCGTAACCAGCGTCGTCAATCGCCCGCCAGGCCGTCTCGAGGAAGAGCCGCTGGCAGGGGTGCATCAGTGAGGCCTCCGCGGGCGAGAGGCGGAAAAACCCGTGATCGAACCGGTCGATCTCCGCGAGGTAAGCGCCGACGCGGTACCTGACCTCGCCGCCCAGCCCGGCAAGGGCCGCGAGCCGCTCCGCATCGCGGCGCCTCGCTTCCGGGAACTCCGCGACGAGGTCCACGCCGTGCGCGAGGATCTCCCACAACTGGCCCGCGGTCTCGGCCCTGGGCATGCGCACGGCCATGCCGATGACGGCGATGTCCTTGGTAGAGATCTCCCGCACCCGGATCCCGGGCTCCTCCCCGGCCGGCCGTTCCTTGAGCAATGGGAACAGAGCCATCACTCCTCCGCGGTCACGACTCCGTGGCCTCCGCGCTCCCGCAGGTTGTCACATCTTTTCCGGTTGCACCCAACAGGTTACCGATCTCGCGCAATCCGTCGCGGTCGTACGCGAGGGCGCGGATCGAGTCCGTATTGGCCCGCAAGAGCCCGGCCAGGACCGCGCCCGGCCCAAGCTCGATCGCCAGGTCCACGCCGTGCCTGACGAGATCGTCCATGGCCTCCCGCCACCTCACGGGACGGGTCATCTGCAGGCGGAGTTTATCGCCGATGAGATCGGGGTCCGCGTACGGCAACGCGTCCAGGTTGGCGAGGACCCTGGTCCGGGGCCGCTTGAAGGCGGTTTGGGCCAATATCTTCCCGAACTCTTGCGCCGCCCTGCGCATCAGCGGGCTGTGGAACGCCCCCGAGACCTTGAGCGGCGTGATCTCTCCGCCCAAGCGGACCAGGGAGCCGCCGGCCCGCGCGAGCGCCGTCCGGTGCCCGGCGATCACCGTCTGTAGAGGCGCGTTGTAACAGGCCGGCACCGCGACCTCCGAGCCGGCGCATGCCCGGCACTCCTCCTCCACGCTGCCCGCGTCCAGGCCCCTGACAGCCGCCATGGCCTGATCCGGCCCGGAGGCCTCCTGCATGAGCCGCGCGCGGGCCGCGACGAGCGCCAGCGCCTCGGCGAAACCCAGCGATCCGGCCGCGGCCAGCGCGGCATACTCCCCCAGGCTGTGGCCCGCCATCACGGCCGGCGCGGCGCCATACTCCTCCACGAGCACTCTGTATTGGGCCATGGCCAGGGTGTAGATAGCGGGCTGGGCGTTGACGGTCCTGCCGATCTCTTCCCCGTCTGCTGCAAAGCAGAGCGCGGCCAGATCCAGGCCCAGGCAGTCGCTTGCCTCGGCAAAGGTCTCCCTCGCCGCGCGGTGGTTTCGGCAGAGATCCCGCCCCATGCCGGGGTACTGCGCGCCCTGGCCGGCAAAGAGCAAGGCGAGGCCGGGCATCAGTCGAGGCCCCCCGCGAGGCGGCCGAGGGTATCCATGATCTCCCTGGCCTTGGCGTACCTGAGGCGCCTCAGGTTGAAATCCCCTCCCAGGACGGCCCCTGACGGGCCCAATGCGTAAGAGAAAACGAGATCGAAGTGCTCGAGGAGGCCGGGGGTTTGCGCCGCGGCCCGCCGGTCGGTCACGAGCACGAGGTATTCGTGGGGGTTCTTGCTGAGCCGACAGCCTGCCGTCTCGCCAAGCAGGTACTCCCCTTCCCGATCGTCCCGGCCCGCGCCGTCCGCCACGGCGCGGATCAGCCCCGGCAAATTCTCCGCGCCCGACAGGTCCAGCGCCAGGGGCCTGGCGCGGCCCGCGGCATTGCCGCAGTACTGGAGATGCACCGTTTTTTGCCCGGTCAGATACGTAAGGAGATAGACGATGAGGGAGAGGAGTACGATCTCGGGCACGGTCCCCGTCTCCGCAGCCAAGGAGGCCAGGCGGCCGCAGATCTCCCCGCCCAGCTCGAGCTCGATCGCTCCGCCTGGCTCCTCGCCCTGGCGCGTCGAATATTCCTCGGGCAGGACGATGGGGCGGAGAATCCTCCGCCAACGCTCACCGGGCGCGCGGCCCTCGAGGAAAGCCGCCAGGCCGGCGAGGGAGGGATGGGCGAAAAGATCGGTGACCCTGAGCGCGCCGGGGAATTCCTCGCACAGCCGCAGGTAAGCCTTGATGAGCAGTAGCGAATTGCCCCCGATCTCGAAGAAATTGTCGTCGCGGCCGATCTCGCGGTCGCCCAGGACCTCGCGCCAGACGGCGGCGAGCCTCTCCTCGGTGGGGGTCGCGGGCAGGCTGCGGGCCGCCCCGGCCGCCTCCGCCCCGGGCGGGGGCAGGGCTTTGCGGTCCACCTTGCCGTTCGGCGTGAGCGGCAGGGCGGCAAGATGCACGAAATGGGACGGGATCATGTACTCCGCCAGGGTGAGG
>JBLNBS010000117.1:0-42049 GCA_050260175.1 Patescibacteria group bacterium
CCGAGCCCATGAGTATTACGGCGGCATCCTCAGCTTCATTCCGCGCGGCGCGATCGGCCGCCTGGAGGCCGCGGCCGGGGCGGGCGTAGACCCGCCCGGGGCAGGCCCGTCCCCGGCGGGCCACCGGCTCAAAATGGGCGGCGAGTGCGCGCTCACCGGGGATGAGGCTTCCCTTGGCAAAGTTGGCGAACTTGTGATTCACGCCGTAGAGAAAGGCGAGCCTGTCCCTCTCCTGGCGCAGGGCCTCCGCTCCCGCGGGGGGGATGCGCGCGGCGGCGGCGCGGATCGCTTCGGCGAGACGCCGGAAAAGGCCCTCGACCACGCTGTTGAACTCAAGCTCCAGCCGGGTCACACCTTCCCCGTGGAACAAGGCGATCCTCAACCAGGCATGGAGCAGGATGCGGCCCATCTCCACCCAGGCCACGTCCGTAAATGGAACGATTCGCCTGGATACGCCTTCCCGGCCCAGTTCAAGCCAGAGAACGCCGCTTTCCAGGAGCGCCACGAGCTTGGGGTGGACCTTGCGAAAACCCCACCTGTCGGCGGGCGCATAGATGGTGTAAGGGAACGCGCCCGCCGCGGCCTCCGGTAGAAAGCCCCGAAAGGCCTTGGGCGCCGCGGCGGGAGTGTCGATCTTCCTGGCCCAGGTCTCACTAGGCCGCATGCATGCCGTCCCTCCCGCGTTATTTCCTGCTGGCCTGCCGCTGGTAGATCAGGACCGAGGCCAGGATGAGGCCCGCCTTGACGATGTATTGCAGGTAGGGATCCACGTTGAGGAGCGTCATACCGTTGGTGATGATCCCGAGGAAGATCACGCCGATAAAGGTGCCCCAGATGCGCCCCACGCCGCCGGCAAAGCTCACGCCCCCGATGATGACCGCGGCGATGACGTCCAGTTCCCAGCCGTTGCCGGCTTGGGGCGTGCCGGCCATGCACATGGAGGAGACGATGATGCCGCTGATGGCCGCCAGGGCGCCCGTAATGGCAAAGACCGCCATCTTCGTCCGGGGGACGTTGATGCCGCTCAGGCGCGACGCCTCCGTATTGCCTCCGATGGCGTAGACGGCCCGGCCAAAGGTGGTGTATTTCGAGATGAAATACATGATGCCGAAGACGGCGGCGAAGACCAGGGAGGAGAACGGGATCACGCCGAAGATGTAGCCGCTGCCGATGAAGCTGTACCACTCCGGGAAGGGAATCACGGGAAAGCTGTTCGTGATGAGATACGCCCCGCCCTTGTAAGCGAACATCAGTGCCAATGTGGTGATGAAGGCCGGGACGCTGAACCGCGTGCGCAGCCAGCCCGTGAGGACGCCGCCCAGGCAGCCCGCGAGGATCGCCGCGAGCATGGCGAGGGCGATGACCGGGCCGGCCGGCCAATTGAGCAGGAGCAGCTCCCTGGTGATCACCGCCGTGAGGCAGCCCGACCAGGCGATGGCATTGCCCACGCTGAGATCGATGTCGCCCATGATGATCACGAGCGTCATGCCGAAGGCGATGATGCCCTGCTGCGAGACGTTGCGCAGGATGTTGAAGAGGTTCGTGGAGGTGACAAAGCCCGGCGCCCTGAAGGCAAAGAAGACGCAGATCAGGGCCAGGATGGCCTCGAGGGCGAACTCGTTGAGCCTGCCGCCGAGCTTGGACGGTGCCTTCCAGGCGGTTTGAGTGGACATGTTCACGCCCCCATGCAAAGCGAATATAGCTGGTCCAGACGGATCTTGTCCGGGAACGCCTCCCCGAGGATCCTCCCGTGCCGCATGATCAGGATGCGGTGGCAGACCTCGAGGAGTTCCTCCAGTTCCGTGGAGACAAAGACCACCCCGAGCCCGTACTGGCTCAGCTGCCACATGATGTTAAAGACCTGCTGCTTGGCCAGGACGTCGATGCCGCGGGTCGGCTCGTCAAAGAAGACCACCCGCGGTCTGGTGTTGAGCCAGTTGCCGATGACGACCTTTTGCTGGTTCCCGCCGCTCAGGGAGGAGACGGGCCGCTCCACGCTGGAGACCTTGATCTGGAGGTTCGTGACCTGCTCTTCCACGTAGGGCATCTCCATCGCCCTGTTGATGAAGCCGTGCGCGGCTATGCCGTCCAGGTTGGCGAACCCCAGGTTTTCCCTGGTGCTCAGGACCTGGACGAGCCCTTCCTCCTTGCGGTTCTCGGGCGTCATGGCCAGGCCCAGCCGCTTCATGGTGAGGATGTCGGAGCGTTTCAGGACCCTGCCGGCGATGGCGATCTCGCCCGCGTCGAAACCGTCCGCCCCGAAGATGGCGCGCAACAGTTCGGACCGGCCCGAACCCAGCATGCCGGCGATGCCCAGGATCTCGCCCTTCTTGAGCTTGAAGCCGACGTCCTCGAAGTGGGGTTTACGCGTGAGGTTCCTCACCTCGAGGAGGATCTCGTCTGAGACGGCCAGGTCCGCGGGGCGCGTGATCTGGCGCACCTCGCCGAACATCATCTCCACGATGCGTTTTGGGTCCGCCTCCCCGATCGGGATGGTGCCGACGTTGCAGCCGTCCCGGATCACGGTGACGAAATCCGCGATCGCCTGCAGTTCGTGGAGCTTGTGCGTGATATAGATGATGACGACCCCCTGGGCACACAGTTTTTTCACCACGGCAAAGAGGCTGTCGACTTCGTGCTGCGCCAGGGCGGACGTGGGTTCATCCAGGATGAGGACGGAGGGGTTGTAGGACATGGCCTTGGCGATCTCCACCATCTGCTGCTGGCCGACGCTGAGCTTCCTGACCTTGGCCGCGACGGGGATATCTAGGTGCAGGGACGCCAGGATCTCGGCGGCTTTGGCGTTGGTCCTGGGCCAGTCGATGATCATGCCCCGGCCGGCGCCTTTCTTGAAATAGCGGCCGAGGAGGATATTCTCGCCCACGCTCAGCTCGGGCACGAGGCTGAGTTCCTGATAGACGAGGGCGATCCCGGAGGCAAAGGCGTCGATGGGCGACTTGGGCGCAAGCGGCCGGCCGTTGATGAACATCCTGCCCCTAGTGGGCTGTATGGCGCCTGAGATGCATTTGACGAGCGTGCTCTTGCCCGAGCCGTTCTTGCCGAGCAGGGCATAGACCCGCCCTCCCTGGAACTCCGCGCTGAAATCCACAAGCGCCACGGTGCCGGGGAAGACCTTGGTCAAGCCGCGCACTTCCAGGTTGAAGCGCTCCATCTCTCTCTACTCCCATCAGCAGGGATTGCGCGGGTACGCCCCGCCGCGCTCCCCCCTCCCCGCGAGGCGGAGGAGGGGGGAAGACGGGGGGAAGGAGTACGCGTTAGGCGAAATAAAGCGGTCTACTTCAGGCTGTCGGCAAACGCCTGCACGGCCTTGGGATCGGTGCGGCTGAGCAGCTGCCCGGGTACGACCACCGTCTTGGGCAGGCTCTCGCCCTTGAGGGCCTTGACCGCGAATTCGACGCTCATATAGCCGATCTTGAAGGGATCCTGGCCCGTGACGGCCTGGAGGATGTTGTCCTTGGAGAGCAGGAACTGCGCGATCTGGGCGTCGGTGTCAATGCCAAAGACGGCGATCTTGCCGGCCTTGCCCGCGTTTTTCACCGCCAGCACGGCGCCCTTGGTCGCGCCGTCGTTGCAGCCGTAGATGATTTTCAGCTTGGGATTGGCGGTGATGATGTCACCGGCCACCTTGGTGCCGGTGTCGATGAGCCAGGCGGACTGCTGGGAGACGACCTTGACGCCGTTGATGCCCATGAGCTGCAAGAGGAAGTTGTTCTCGCGCGCGTCGCTGTCCGCGGGGAGCTGGGGCTTGAAGTTGATCGTGGCGACCTGGATCTCCTTCTGCCCTTTGAGCTTGGAGAGGATATACTGGCGCGCGGCCTTGCCGGTCGAGGCGCCCAGGTCGGCGTTGCTGGAGGCGATGGTGGAGACGGGAAAATCGGCCTTGATCGGGGAGTTGAAGCAGACCACCTTGATCCCCTTGTCGTGGGCCGCCTGCAGGGCGGGAACGGAGGCCGTGTCGCTCAGGGCCGTGATGCAGATGGCGTCCACGCCCCTGGCGGTATAGGTGTTGACGACCTCGATTTCCTTGGTGATCTGGTTGGCCGTGTTGGCGGTGAGCAATTCCACGCCGTATTTGTCCGCCGCGGCCTTCATGCCGATGAGGACGGTCTTCATGAACTGGTCTTCCTGAAACACGATCCCGGCGATGGTGAGCTTTTTCTCCGCGCAGACCGTGGAGAAGACGCCCGCCACGACGGCCACGAGGAAAAGAATCGCCAGCAAACGTCGCATTGTGTGGATCCTCCTTCTTCGAATTCAGGATGAGCCGAGTTCCAAGGCAGATTATATGGTCCGTGACTCTCTCCCAGGCACCACCCCCCGCGTTTTGCTTGTCAGGCTGTCTATCCATTCCTAAGTAAGCAAAAACCATGCCAAAGAGGGGGGCGGGGACGCTTTTTTCAAAAACCCATGCACCGCGCGATTTTCCCGCCGTCTTACACAAACGCAGTTACCCTGGAGTGCGCGGTGGAAGGAAAAAACAGCCATGCCTGCACAAAAAATGTGCAGACATGGACTGACGGGTGCCTTCTTTATGTGCAGCGCGGGCTGGTTATCTCTCCTTCAGGCCAAACCGTTCGATCTTCTGGCGGAGCGTATTGCGGTGGATGCCGAGGATCGCGGCGGCCCTGGACTGGTTCCAGTCCGTATCCCGGAGAACCTGTTCGATGCGGTCCCTTTCGAGGTCAGCCAGGGAGGACGGGCCGCGGTCGGCTTTACGCCATGCAACGGCGCCGGGCCGGCGGATCTCATCCGGCAGCTGCTCGACGGAGATCACGCTGCCCTCTCCCAGCACCACGGCCTTTTCCAGCACGTTGCGGAGTTCGCGGATGTTGCCGGGCCAGTCGTGCTCGAGGAGACAGGCCATGGCTTCGGATGACAGCGAGACGAATTCCTTGTGAAAGAGGAGGTTAAGCTCCTTTATGAAGTGCTGCGCCAGGGCGGGGATGTCCTCCTTGCGCTCGCGCAGGGGCGGGAGGTGGATGGGCACCACGTTCAGGCGGTAAAAGAGGTCCTCGCGAAAGCGCCGTTCCCGCACCTCGTGGCGGAGATCCTTGTTCGTCGCGGTGACGAAGCGCACGTCGGCCTTGATGGTCCTGCGGCCGCCCACGCGTTCGAACTCCTTTTCCTGGAGGACCCGGAGGAGCTTGGCCTGCATGTTCAGGCTGGTGTCGCCGATCTCGTCCAAAAAGAGGGTGCCGCCCTCGGCCAGCTCGAAACGGCCGGGTTTGGATGCCGTGGCGCCGGTGAACGCCCCCTTGTCGTAGCCAAAAAGCTCGCTTTCCAGCAGCGTCTCGGGGAGGGAGGCGCAGTTTAGCTTGATATACGGGCCGTCGCGCCTGGCGCTGTTGCGGTGGATCGCCTGGGCCACCAGTTCCTTGCCCGTGCCGCTCTCGCCCGTGATGAGGACGGTGACGTCGTAGTTGACCACCTTGCGGATGATCTTGAACACGTCCTGCATGGCCGGGCTCGAGCCCACGATGTCCTTGCAGATCACGTTCTCGTTTAGCATGAGCCGCAACCCCTGGTTTTCCCGGGTCAGCCTGCGCACTTCCAGCGCCTTTTTGATGGCCAGGCGCATCTCGTCGAGGTCAAAAGGCTTGGTGATGAAATCGAAGGCCCCCTGCTTGACCGCCTCGACCGCCAGCTTGACCGAGCCATAGGCGGTCATCATGATGACGGCCGCGTCCGGCGCCAGCTCGCGCGTTTTTTCCAGCAGTTCCAGGCCCTCGCAGCCCGGCATCCTTAGATCGAGGAGGATGACCTCGAACGCGGCCGCGCCCAGGGCCTTGACCACCTCGTCCCCGTCGCCCGCCGTGCCCACCTCGAAACCGTCGGACGCCAGGACCGCCTCCAGAGTCTCGCGTATGCCCGCGTCGTCGTCCGCCACCAGGATCCTGGCGCCCACCGTCATTCCTCCCTGCCGCCCCCGGTATAGACGCCCACCGGCACCGGGATGTGCGGCTGAACGCGCCGTCCCGCGAAATGGTCGCGGACGGCGATCATCGCCAGGCGGCCGATCTCCTGAGGGTATTGGATGACATCGCCATAGATGCGGCCCTCGTCGATGGCCCGCTGGGCTTCGGGGGTCCCGTCGTAGCCGACGATGACGATCTCCCCGCCGCGGCCGGCCGCCTCGATGGCGGTGGCCGCGCCTAAGGCGGAATCGTCGTTGATGGCAAAGACCCCCTTGAGCTCGGGGAGCATGAGCAGGAGATCCTCCATGATGGCCATGGCCCGGTCGCGCTGGCCCCAGGCCGGAATATCCGCCACGATCTCGATCCTGGGATAGGCGCGCAGGTATTCCTTGAAATTGCGCACCCGGTCCATGACCGAGGTCACATTGGGGTGGTTGATCACCACGACCTTGCCCGCGCCCTTTAGCGCCTCGGCCATCAAAGTCCCCGCCAGCCGGCCGCCCTCCCTGTTGTCGGAAGCGATGTGGGAGACCACACGGCCCTTGCCGGACAGGTTGGCGATGTCCACCGTAAAGACGGGGATACCGGCCTTGTTCGCCCTGATGATGCTCTGCCCGATGGCAATGGAATCGCAGGGCGCGACGATCAGGGCCTTGACCTTCTTGGCGATCAGGGAGGCCACCTGCGCCGACTGCCTGATGTGATCGAACTCGCCGTAACAGACGGTCAAACGGTAACCCGTGAGGTATGCCTGCCTGCGCAGGCCCGCCTCGAGTTCCTGGTAAAAACGATGCTCCCTGGTGAGGAGGGCCACGCCGATCGTGCCTCCCGCCGCCGCGTCCGGCGCAAAAAGGCTCGCGGCGATAAGGCAGGCGAAGAAGCCCGCGCGCAGCCCAAAAAACCAAGACTTGCCCACAAAAGCCACCTCCTCACACGCGCCCCGCCGCAAGGGGCAGGGTGATGACGAAGCGTGTTCCCTCGCCCCGCCGGCTCTCGACCGCGATGGCGCCGGCGTGCTCCGTGATGATCTGGTGGACGATCGACAGGCCGAGGCCCGTCCCCTTCGGACGCGTGGTGTAAAAGGGGGTGAAGACCTTGGCCAGGCTTGCCTCGGGGATCCCCTCACCCGTATCGCAAAACTCGATCCGGATCGAGTCCGGGGGCGCGGCCAGGGAAGTCCTGATGGTGAGCGTGCCGCCGCCGGGCATGGCGTCGATGGCGTTCAGGAGGATATTGAGAAAGGCCTGATGCAGCCGCTTGGCGTCAGCGGGAATGCGCGGCAGGCGGGGTTCGTACAGCTTTTCGATGCAAAGCCGGCGGCCGCCGATCCGCAGTCCAGCCAACTCCACCGCTTTGTCGAGCAGGCCGTTGACGTCCTCGTAATCGCGGTTCGCCTCGGCCGGCCTGGTGAAATCCAGCAGCCGTTCCACCAGCTGATCCAGGCGCTCGACCTCGCGTACGATCAGCCGGGTGAACTTGAGCCTCGGATCCTCCGCGCCGAGCCGCTCCTCCAGGAACTGCGCGCAGTTCTTGACCGCGCCCAGGGGGTTCCTGATCTCGTGCGCGATGCCGACCGCCAGCTCCCCCATGGCCGCCAGTTTTTCCGATTCCATGATGCGCCGCTGGAGCTGCCTGACCTCGGTCACGTCCTCGAACGTGGCCGCTACGCCCACGGCGCGCGAATCCTCGTCGTTGAGCAAGGCCGTGTTAAGGAGCAGGATGGTCTCCCCGCGCGCCGGGACCTCGAGCGGGATCTCCAGGGCGTGATGGAGCAGGCCTTTATTGAGCGATTCCTCCAGGGCTGAACGCAGCCGCGCCTGGCCCCGCAGGGCCTCGCCGATCTCCCGCCCCGCCACGTTCTCACTCTTCAAGCCGAGAATATCCTCGCCGGCGCTGTTCAGGGTGGTGATGACGCCCGCCAGATCGATGGTCAGCACGCCCGGGGTGATGCTTTCCAGGATATTCTCGGTGTAACGGCGGAGGCGTTCGAGCTGGGCGTTGATGCCGATCAGGCTGCCGGTGTATTCCCGCAGCCTCTCCGTCATGTGGTTGAACGAGGCGGCGAGATGGCCGATCTCGTCCCTTGCCGCGACGCGTATCTCATGCTCCAGGTCGCCCGCGGCGATGCGTTCCGAGGCGTGGACCAGATCCTTGATCGGCCGCGTGAGGGAACGGGCAAAGTACCAGACGCCCAGGCCCCCAAAGACGAAGGCCGCCAGGGAGATGATGAGCGACTGAGTGTTGGTCCGCCTGACCGCGCCGGCGATGCCGGCCATGTCCAGCCCGATCTCGAGGGCGCCTTTGACCGAGTCCAGCGCGACCAGGGGCACGATGACGCGCAGCACGCGCTCCCCGTCCCGCCCCCGGTCGACGCGGATGATGGGCCGCTTGCCCTTTTCCACCGCGGTGATCGGAGTGCGGAGGGCCGAGAGGAAAAGCCCGTTTCTCTCCGCGCGCCCGATGCGGCTCACATCCGTGTGGCCGATGATCACGCCCTGCGCGTCAATGATCTTGAGGTACTTGATCCCCTTCGTCCGGCTGGCCTCGCCGGTCACCCTGCCCAGCCCGGCCTTCTTCAGGAGGAGGGCGTTCTCGGCGCTGAGCGCGTAGGCGTTTGCCAGGGCCAGACCGTCCTTGCGCATCTGGTCCATGATGCCCTGGCTTTCGCGCCTGATCCCCATGTAGGTGGTGAGGAGCATCACCGCCGTAAGGAGGAGGAGGATCGTGACGATCATCCGGGTCTGCAGCCCGAACCTTACCCCTGCGGCCGAGGGACCGCGCCCCCCGGCCGCGAGTGTTGCCGTCCTCCCGTGCCCGCGTGAGGTGTCCATGCTTCTTCCATTCGCGGTGAAAAAGCGAACTCCTGCACAGATCCTGTGCAGGAGAATGAGTGCCGGCAGGTGTCCCTCCCGGCGGCGGCGAATCCATCTCGAAACCTGCGCCGGCGTGGAATCCCGGCGCCTATCCGGATGAGGAGGCGGAAGATGCTCGAGGAACTCAAGGAACGCATCCTGGCGGCCAACCTGGAACTTCCCCGCCGGGGACTTGTCACTTACACCTGGGGCAATGTCAGCGGCATCGACCGGGAAAAGGGATTGGTGGTGATCAAGCCCAGCGGGGTCGAGTATGAAGGAATGAAGGCCGATGACATGGCCGTCATCTCCCTGGCGGACGGACGGGTGGTGGAGGGCTCCCGGCGGCCTTCCTCCGACACTCCGACCCATCTGCATCTCTACCGGGTCTTTCCCGCGCTGGGCGGCATCGTCCACACCCACTCCACCTGGGCCACGGTCTGGGCGCAGGCCGGGCGCAGCCTGCCATGTTTTGGCACCACGCACGCGGACTATTTCCACGGCGAGATCCCGTGCACGAGAGTCCTGAGCGTCGAAGAGGTGGCGGGGGAGTATGAGGGCAATACGGGCAAAGTCATCGAGGAGGCTTTCCGGGGCCGCGATCCCATGAGCGCGCCGGGTGTGCTCTGCGCCTACCACGGGCCCTTTGCCTGGGGGCGGAGCGCTGAGGAAGCAGTCCACAATGGCGTGGTCCTCGAGGAGGTGGCCCGCATGGCCTGGGCGACCCTGCAGCTCGCTCCGGACCGCCCGCCGGCGCCGCAATACATCCTGGACAGGCACTACTTTCGCAAGCACGGCCCAAACGCCTACTACGGGCAGAAATGAGCGGCGCGCCTGCAGGCGCTTTCGTGACCCCTGGTTGCCCCGACGGAATGCCGGGGCATTTTCGATCTCGTTCAAAGAAAGGTGTGTGCCCGAAAACTCCTGAAACAAGATCCGGTGTAGTTTAAGCCTCCGCGGCAAATCCTATTGACGCCCTTGCATCACAACCGGTACGCGGAGGCACGATCATGTCCGTCACCTTCCTCGACCGCGTCGCGGCATCCACTCCGAAACCGCGGCCCCGTTTCAAGCTCTTCCGCACCAGGCTCGTCATGAACCGCGATGCCCGCCAGGTCTACTTCTCCGGCGCCGAAAACGTGCTCCTGGGCTTCGATCCCGAAAACGGGCGGCTTGCGATAAAGATCCTCCCGCATGATGTCTACGAGCACGATGGTTGGCGGGCGTTCCGCATACAGCCCCGGGAAGGCGCGGCGGGCGACTGCCAGATCGCCTGGCGCCAATTCTGGGATCGGGAGGTCGGCCTTGCGGGCGGCAGGCCCATCGTCCTCGGCGAGCAAGCCGTGCGGCGGCTGGGCGAGGATATTATCGCCATAAACTTGTCCTAAATGGGACATGCCATAATCCGGTCGGAATCGCCCGCCGCTTTTTAGGAGTGGTTTATCTTTGCGCCTCCTCATGCTCTCCTGGGAATACCCCCCTCTGGCGGTCGGGGGCATCGCCCGCCACGTGCACGATCTCTCCTCGGCCTTGGCTCGCCGGGGGATCGAGGTAACGGTCCTCACCGTCGGAGGGCCCGGTCTGGAACGGATCGAGCGGCGCGGCCCGCTCACCGTCCGCCGCGCCCTGCCCGGCCACCCTCATCCGCATGATTTCATCGGCCACATCATGCAGCTCAACCTGAATCTCCTCCAGGAAGCCCTGGGCCTGACAATAACGGGCGAGCGCTTCGATCTCGCGCATGCCCACGATTGGGTGACGGCCTACGCGGGCAAGGCTGTCAAGCACGGTCTGGGCATCCCCCTCGTCGCCACCATCCATGCCACTGAGTACGGGCGGAACAACGGCCTGCACAACAGCTTGCAGAGCTACATCAGCGACGCGGAGTGGTGGCTCTGTTACGAGGCCTGGCGCGTGATCTGCTGCAGCCGCTACATGGCGGCCGAGGTTCAGCGGGTCTTTCAGCTGCCCGGTGACAAGGTGCGCATCGTCAAAAACGGCGTGAATCCCGAAGGGCTGGAGGCAGGCCCGATCCCGCCCGGATTCCGCGCCCGGTTCGCGGCGCCGGACGAAAGCATCATCTTCTTCGTCGGCCGGCTGGTGCCGGAAAAGGGCGTGGATGTACTCCTGGACGCCATGCCGAGGGTGCTCGCGGCATGCCCGCGGACCAAGCTGGTTGTCAGCGGCCGCGGCGGCCACGGCGAAGCCCTGCGGGAGCATGCGCGCAGGCTGGGCATCTTTCACCGTGTCTTGTTCGCGGACTACCTGGACGACGCGGAGCGTAACCTGCTCTACCGCCTGGCCGGGGCGGCGGTCTTCCCCAGCCTCTACGAACCCTTCGGCATTGTGGCGCTGGAGGCCATGGCCGCCGGGGCGCCGGTGGTGGTCTCGGATACCGGGGGGATCAGCGAGATCGTCGAGCACGGCCGGAACGGCCTCAAGGCGCAAACAGGCAATCCCGTCTCCCTGGCCGAGAACATCATCTGGCTCCTGCAGCATCCCGGCCAGGCGTCGGCCATGGCCCGCGAAGCAATGGAGGACGCCCGCCGGGGATACGACTGGAACGAGCTTGCGCTCGAGACCATAGGCGTCTACGAGGATGTGCTGGGGGAGGATCTCGTCCGGGCGCCGTTACCGCAGGCCGCCGTCCCCGAGAGCCCGCAAGCCTCTCCCGCCGTCCAAACCGCCCTCGGAGCCTGTGCGTGTAAAAGCATGGACCTCTAGAAGTGCTGTGAAAAACCGTTCTTGGACCGATAAACACGTAAAGCAGGGAACGACATTACATGATTTATATGATTAATGGAATTAACAGATTTGAATTTAAGGTTATCAATAAAGATAATCTAATAGACAAATAATTTTTGTAAAATCCTATAAATCATGTTAATCCTGTTAAATCGTTTCTAATCACGTAAAGTGATTATGCAGATCAGGCAACATACAGATTTCAAGCGATTCTATAACTCCTTGTCATCTGGGTGCTAATCGCTATAATTTGCGTTGCCAGAGCATGTGCTCCGAAGGCCATGAATCGGGTCTGTCGCACAAACTCCTGGGCTGACGTAAAGACGCCGGTGAACAGACTGCGTTGACGGAGGACGAGAGCATGTTGGCGGTGGTCATGGCGGGGGGCAAGGGCACAAGGTTGAGGCCCCTGACCTGCGAAACCCCCAAACCCATGGTGCCCGTGGCAAACAGGCCGCTGTTGGAGCATGTACTGCGCCTGCTGGCGGGACGGGGCTGGACGGAGATCGCGCTGACCCTCCACTACCAGCCGGAAAAGATCGAGGCCCACTTTGGCGACGGCGGCGGCATGGGCGTCTCGCTGACCTATCTTTACGAGGACCGTCCCCTGGGCACGGCGGGCAGCGTCAGATCGGCCGCTGAGCGGGTCGGGGCCGAGGGCACGATCCTCGTCGCCAGTGGGGACGCGCTCTGCGATCTCGACCTCGGCGCGGCGTTGGCCTTTCACCGCGAACGCGGCGCCCCGGTGACCATCGTCCTTGCCCGGGTGGAGTCCCCGCTGGAGTACGGCCTGGTCATGACGGATCGCGACGGCTTCATCACGCGTTTCCTGGAAAAGCCGGGCTGGGGCGAGGTTTTCAGCGACACGGTCAACACGGGTTTCTACCTCATCGAGGCCGGCGCCCTCGCCCTGGCGCCAAAGGGGGAGGCGTTCGACTTCAGCCGGGATCTCTTCCCGGCCCTGATGGCCCGGGGGGAGAGGCTGGCGGGCTTTATCGGGGGGGGATACTGGTCGGACATCGGCACGCTCGAGCAGTACCACCGCACGCATCTCGATATACTCGCGGGGCGTGTCAAGATTGAGCCCTGGGGGTGGAGCGCCGGGGACGGCATCCGGGTGGGCCGCGGCGCCGAGATCGAGCCGGGTGCCGAGATCGAGCCCCCTGTTCTCATCGGCGATTATTGCCGCGTGGAAAAAGGCGCGCGGTTGGGCGCTTTTTCGATTCTCGGGGATTATGGCGTTCTGGCGGCCCAGTCCTCGGTCGAGCGGTCGGTCCTCTGGCGCCATGTCTATGTCGGCCGCGGCGCCGAGGTGCGGGGGGCGGTGCTCGGCGATCATGTCGTGCTCCGGAACCACGCGGCCGTGCACGAAGGGGCGGTGGTGGGGGACGGCTGCCTGGTCGGCGCCCATGCCTCGATCTCTCCCCAGGTCAAGGTCTGGCCGGGCAAGAACCTCCCGAGCGGCGGCAGGTACAGGGAGAACCTCGTCTTTGGGGGGCATGCAGCCAAGGGGCTTTTCGGCGCCGCCGGGGTGACCGGGGTGGCCAACATCGAAATGACGCCGGAGTTCACCGTCAGACTTGGCGCGGCATTCGGCGGCTTCCTGGGCCCGGGCCGGCGGGTGGCCGTCGCCTGCGACGGATATCCCGCCGCGCGGCTTCTCAAACGGACAGCCGCCGCCGGTTTGCTCGGCGCGGGCCTGGCCGTCAGCGACCTGGGCACGGGCACGGGGGCTATGGTCCGCTTTGCCGTGGGCGCGCTGGGTTTGGCCGGTGGGATCTACGTGGGTCTGTCCAACCGGGATCCGTCGCTCGGGGTTATCCAGTTCACCGATGGCGGGGGATTGCCGCTCGACCGCAGGGAGGAAAGGGCAATCGAGCAGGCCATCTCAAGTGATGATCTCCCGCGCCTGGATGCGGCGGGGATCGGGGAATTGTCCTACGTGCCCGGCCTGACCGAGATGTACCTGGACGGCATCGTGGGCCTCGTGGACGCCGAGGCCGTCCGGAAAGCGCGTCTACCCGTCATCCTGGGCCCGCTCTCGGGCGGGACGGCCTCCCTGCTTCCCCGCCTGCTCGAACGCCTCGGGTGCATCCAGCTCAGGGCCGATACCCAGGCGGCGGAGGCCGGCGCCCGGCTGCCGCTCCCCCTGGACGCGCTGCGTGAAGCCTGCCGCGCGGCTTCAGCCAGGTTGTCCTCCTGCCGGGGGGCATCGGCCGTCGCCGTGGACAATCTGGGCGAGAACCTGATCGTGGCCGGCGAGGACGGCGGGATCATCCCCGAAACCCGCCTCTCGATCCTGCTGTCCTATGCCGAGCTCAGGCGCCCGGCCGGCGCGCGCCTGCCCGTGCCCGTCACCGCGCCCCAGGCCGTCATGGACCTGGCCGAGGCGTGCAGGGCGCGGGTGATACGCACAAAGGCGCAGCGGCGCTTCGTCCTGGAGGAGTTCGCCGCCGCGGCGCCGCCGGCTGCC
This sequence comes from Patescibacteria group bacterium, assembly GCA_050260175.1. Lineage (GTDB taxonomy): Bacteria > Bacillota > UBA4882 > JAAYXC01 > JAAYXC01 > JBLNBS01. The sequence goes on from JBLNBS010000117.1 coordinate 14,007, forward strand.
CGCGGCCTGGTGCTCCCGGCCTTTGACGGCCTGGCGGCTCTGGCAAGGCTCCTGGAGCTCATGGCCGTGGAAAAACGCGACTTGGCCGATTTGTCGTCCTCACTGCCCCCGTGCGAGCGAGTGGAAAAAGCCATCCCCTGCACCTGGGAGGCCAAGGGGCGTCTGATGCGGCGCCTGTTGGAGGAGAACGGCGGCCGGCGGGTCGACCTCACCGACGGGCTGCGCGTCGCCGACGGGCACGGCTGGGTCCTGATCCTGCCCGACGGCGAAGAACCGTTCCTCAGGATCATGAGCGAAGCGCGCACGGCGGAGGAAGCGGACGCCCTTTGCGAGCTGTACGCGAGGAAAGTGCGGTCGCTGCAAAGCTAGGACCCGTTAAACCGCTTCCCGCGCCTCGGTTTTTTGCGGCCTGTCGTGGTCGGCGCAAGGGGCGATCACCGCCAGGTATTGTCCCACGTATACGGTAAAGGGATAACGCAGGTTGTTGACCAGAGCCACCAGTTCCACGGTGGAGCCGTAGCGCTGGGCCAGGGAATAGACGGTCTCGCCGCCGCTGACCATATGCAGGAAGACCCTCGCCGGCACCACCATCCTCTGCCCCGGGATCAGCGCGTACGGGGGCGAGATTTGGGGATTGGCCTGCATGATGCTCTCCACCGGCAGGTTGAAACGCTCGGCGATGGTGGCGACGCTGTCGCCTTTCTGCACCATGTAGACCACTCCCACCGGGAGCGAGGAAGGTTCGACCGGCGGCGGCAGGGGCGGGGCGGGGGCCGGCGGCTCGTAGGCGCAGAGCCGCGGCACGGCCAGCTGCTGCCCGGGATAGATCAAAAACGGGGAGCGAAGTTCGTTGGCAAGGGCGATGGCTTGCCAGTTGAGCCCGTATCTCTGCCCGATGCGGAACAGGGTGTCGCCCGGCTGTACCACGTAGGAGAGCACGGGGATCATCAGGCGCTGCCCGGGGATGATGCTGTAGGGCGGCCGGAGATCCGGATTGGCGCCGGTAATGTTCTGCCAGGTCACGCCGTAACGCTCCCCGATGGTAAAGAGGTTCTCGCAGGGGCGTACCACGTGGAGGAAACCGCAGGCGGTGTTCTCCGGCAGAGAGGGGGCCGGGCTGGTGCTGGGCAGAGGCCCCGCGACCTCTTGCAGGTTCGCCTCATCGTTCATCTTGCGCCACAACCTTTCGCCGGTAGTGCCTTTTGCCCATACCTATGGTATGCCGCGCGGGCGGCAGCCGTGAGAAAGGCCCAGGCTGATGCCTAGGCCTTTCCCTGCCGGACCATCAGTTCCTGAGCCTTTTGGATCAGGCCCCGGACGAGCAGGCCGGCCTCGCGGGTAGTGATGTCGCCATAGTCAAAGGCGCCGTCTTTTACGTTGATCTTGTCCGCGAACCCAAGTTCCTTGGCGATCTCGTACTTGACCCCGTCGGAGACGATGCTACCCCTGCCAGGCAGATGAATCACCCCCTACATGACTAGTCTGCCGTACCGCCGGGCAAAGCAGGGGAGTAAGCTGCTGGCAACGGGGGTAGGATCTAAGCGGAGGCGACAAAGATGGATGCCACGAGCAAACCGGCCATGCCGGACAATGCCGAGGAAACGATGAAGTGCCCGATCTGCGGCGCCATGGTCAACCTGGCCGGGAATACGGGCGGCGTCACCTGCCCCGTTTGCGGGCGGCCGGCTGATCCGGCGGAGGTTCGAGTGTTCGGAGCCTCGAACGAGGGATTCTGATCGCAGACATCCCGGACGCACCCGGGGGAGTGACCGGCTGGGCGGGCAGGGTCAGATGGAACTCCGTGCCATGCCCGGGATCGCTGCGGAGGATGATCGCCCCGCCCAGTTCCATCGCCAATCGCCTGGCGCTGTACAGCCCGTACCCATGACCGTCTTCCTGCTTGCTGCTGAATCCCGGAGAAAACACCCGCTCCAGATCGCCTTCGGGAACGGCCGGCCCGTTGTTGGCCAGGACGAAATGGTAGGTTTCCCTCGCGCGCCAGATGCGCACCTCGATGCGGGCCTCCTCTTCCCGCGCCGAGGCCGCCTCGACGGCGTTTTCCAGGATGTTGGCAAGGATACGGGAGACCTTGACCGGTGAAAGCATGAGGCTTGCCAGACTTGTCCGGCAGTCCACGAGGAAATCGATCCCGCGCTGGCGCGCGCGGCTCTGGAAGGAGAGGAGGAGGGCCTGGATGACGGCATTGTCCAGGCTCGCGAGTTCGTCCGCGGAATCCAGGATCGCGCCGCATTCGCCGATATAATTCCGGATCTCCTCCAGCCTGTTCAGGCTCGCAAGGGCGGAGATGATCTGGAGCTGGTTGCGGAAATCGTGCCGTTGGGCCTCCAGGCTGGAGATGAGTTGTTTGCTCTGCGCCAACTGGGATTGGATCTCTAGTTCCTCCTTTTGATGCCGTTCCTTGTCAGCTTCCATCCTGGTTACTACTATATAGACGATTATGACGACAAAGGAGACAAACAGTGAAGGTAAGCGCATAACCAGGAAATTAGTTACCGCCGATTCACTGCCTTTGCTCAACTGATGTAAGTAAAACGAAAAACTAAATAGAAAATCCAAGAAAAATACGGAAAAGACCAATAGCCCAAGGATTTCAGAGGCGCTGGCCTTACCGGTTTTTATAAAGCGGGCCATCTCCGGTCTCATCTTGCTCACGATCGTTTTACGATACAAAGATCGAAGCGTCTGAAAACGATCAGCACCAAGGTCGGGAAGGCCGTCTCTAGAACAAAAAGGAGCAACCCATTCGCCGGGTCGGAGAGGAAAAGGTTTATATCTTTAACTAGAGCATAGACCGGTTCAGTCAGAATGATCGATCCCATTATAAGAACGATTTCCGAGAAAAATGTAGCGATTAGAGCCACGGACAGGCTGGTCCTACCGATTTTTATAGTGAAATACGTCGTCAGCACGATATCGGCCAATGCCTGAAAAGGCAATGGTAAAATTTGCCTAAGGAACATGACCAGTAATCCCTGCATCGTAGCCGGTATCAGGGTCTTGCGGATTGGTATGCGAAGACCGATACTGTGCCAGGCCAGTTGTAACACAACGAACGTCCCGGGTATTGCCAGAAGGAAACAGAATATTAAAAAAAACGCCGGGCGTTGTGAACGAAACATAGAAGTAAGGGGGAGCATCTCGATCAGTTTCCCTAGAGCCTTGGGCATTCCGGGGTACCTCCTTGGTACTATTCTCTCACCTCTTATGGCGTGGTAACATTTTGACAGAATTGACCGGATTCCTTCTTATCTAGAAGAAGATGGCTCTATTCTGGATAATGGGTTGATTCCATCGCAGTGGTGTAACAAATGCGGAGAAACCAAACGTTACGTAACAGTAGGAACCTAGGAGTTTGTGCGACTAACCTGATTTATAGCATATGGAACACAAGCTCTGGTATCAAGTGCCACGCGGTACCACTGTTCTAGTGGACCGTGGCATTACGCGCACAGGCTCTTAGGCGAACGCTTGTTCCAGATCCGCTTCCAGGCCGGGGAAAGTGTATGAAACAGCGGTTTCCCCGCGCCTGAAAGTCGCGTTCCGGCTGAGTTCGTTATTCTCAAAGAGATAGACGGTCACTTCCTGGTTGATGGGGTTGACGAGCCAGTATTCCTTCACCCCGGTCGACAGGTAGAGATCCAGCTTTTTGATCGCATCCTTGCCCCGTGTGCTTTCCGAGGTTATTTCCACGATGAGCGCGGGGGTCCCCATGTAGTAATCCTTTTCGTTCAGTTTTTCCTCGAGGTCGCAGATCACCATCAGGTCCGGCTGGACCACGTTGATCTGCTCGGAACTCCGCCAGAGCGTGATGTCGTACGGCGCCAGCATCGGCCGGCACGGCTTGCCCCGGAACCAATGATAAAAGGTGACATAGAGTTCGCCAAAAAAGAGAGCCGGTGTCTCTGCGACACCGGCTCTAGACTGCCTGTTCCCTCTTGGCCCTTTGCACGATCTTGCGGATGCTGTCGTAGCTCAGGTGATACTCCCCCATGAGCTGCTCGATCGAGGCTCCCTCTTGATAATTGCGGAGGATGGACCAGTTGCGTTCGGCCAGGAACGCTCTGGTGCCGTTGAGCTCTCCCCAGCCCAGCCGGGTCTCGCTGCACCGGGGGATATAGATCTCCTGTCCCTGGACGTATTTTTGGATCTCCTGCAGTAGGGCCCGGGGCAATATCCGCTCAGCGTTGCGATACATAACCGCCGTTATGCCTCCCGTAAGGAGACGCGACGGTCTGCCGGCGCAAGCGGTGTAAAACCTCTCTACCGGCGGCCCCGCATCTCCGTTTCCTGGATCTGCCTTTGCTGTTGCCTGATTCGCGCAGCGGCGAAAACGATGTATCTGCGCATGGGGCCACCGCCTTTCCTCTTTGTTTATTAATCCGGATGGGTGCCTCGCTCAATAGGCACCAACAAAATTATATCCATCCCGAACCGACCGCGCAAGGTGAAGATGGTTAGGACGGATTCTTTCCCCAAGCCGCTCCGCCGCCCTGAAAAAACCGCCACCCGGCCTTGAGCGGGCGGACAAGGAGTCGCCCGGCGCGGCGTCGAATTGTACACACATTTCCTGGGAGTACGGCTTTTGGGGGGTGTGCGCTTGCGCCGGGGTGAGCGGGGCCAGGGCGCCCTGGAATACATGCTCCTGTTCGTCCTCGCGGCCATGCTGGCCGTGGCCGTTCTGGCCGTCTTCCACGGCGGGCTCCAGCGCCTTTATGCCGCCTGCCGCGACGCGGCGGAGCCGTGGCTCCGGCGATTATTCCATCGGTAACGGCGGGGGTGGGCCATGCCGACGATCGAAGGCATTGTGGACCGCATCACGTTTCAGAATGAAGAAAATTCCTACACCGTGGCCAAGCTCCAGCAGGAGGGCAAGGGGAACCTCGCCACGATCGTCGGCCTCCTGCCCGGCCTGAGCGTCGGTGAGACCATCCGCGTGCAGGGGGACTGGACCACCCACCCCGAATACGGGCCCCAGTTCCAGATCGAGAGTTTCGAGCGAATTACGCCGGCCACCCTGAACGGGCTCGAGCGTTACCTGGGGTCGGGCCTCATCAAGGGCATCGGCCCGGTGACCGCCAAAAAGATCGTGCGCGCTTTCGGGCTCGCCGCGCTGGATGTCATCAAGGCCAGGCCGGAGCGGTTGACCCAGATTCCCGGGATCGGCCCCAAGAAAGCGGAGCGGATCGCCCGGGGCCTGTCGGCGCAGAAGGATATCAGCGATATCATGGTTTTCTTGCAGGGGAACGGGATTTCGCCGGCCATGGCGGCCAAGGTCTATGGGGTATACGGGCGCGGCGCCATCGAGGCCATCAGGGAAAACCCGTACCGCCTGGCCGAGGAGATCCACGGGATCGGTTTCAAGACAGCCGATCGCATCGCCGCCCGCCTCGGGGTGGTGGCGGCCTCGCCGCATCGGGTCAGGGCCGGCCTCGTCTTCCTCATGAACGAATTCTGCCGTGACGGCCACGTCTTTGCCCCCGAGGAGGAATTCGCCGCGCGCGCGGCGCGGGAACTGGATGTCCCGCTCGATCTGGTGCGGGAGACGATCACCGTGCTCCTCGACCAGAGGGAGCTTTACGCCGAACGGGACGAAGCCGGATCGACCCTGCTCTATCCCTCCTATTTTTACCATTCCGAAAAGGGTTCAGCCGCCCGTTTACTGGCCCTGGCGGGACAGCAGCCGCCGCTGCCGCCCCGCGCCGAATCCCCCGAGGTTCTCCTGGCCAAGCTGGCATCCTCGGACGGCGCCGTTCTGACCCCAGGACAGATGCAGGCCATCCTGGCCGCGGTCAGGCACGGTGTCTCCATTATCACGGGCGGGCCTGGCACGGGCAAGACCACCGCCGTGCGCAGCCTGCTCCGCCTATACACCGCGCTCGGTATCAGCTTTCTCTTGGCCGCACCCACCGGGCGCGCGGCCAAGCGCCTGACCGAGGCCACCGGGCACGAGGCAAAAACCATCCATCGCCTGCTGGAGTTCGGCTTTATGGGCGGCAGCCCCTGTTTCCAACGGAACGAGAGCCGGCCCCTCGAGGCAGGCGCCCTGGTCGTGGACGAGGCCTCCATGATCGATCTCCAGCTCTTTTACAACCTGCTCAAGGCCATCCCTCCCGGCACACGGCTGGTTCTAATCGGGGACGCCGATCAGCTTCCGTCCGTCGGTTCCGGCAATGTCCTGCGCGACCTGATCGACGCCCGCGTCATTCCCACCGTCCGGCTGCAGGTGGTCTTTCGCCAGGCCGAGGAGAGCCTCATCGTGGCCAATGCCCACCGCATCAACCGCGGCGAGCTGCCCCTCCTGCCGGTCGGCGAAAATCGCGATTTCTACTTCATTCCCTGCGAGGAGCCGGAAAAAGTCGTGGAGCAGGTGGTCGAACTGGTCTCAACCCGGCTGCCGCGCTATCTCGGCTGCGATCCGATCGAGGACATACAGGTCCTGACGCCCATGCATCGTACCGTGACCGGGGTGGCCAACCTCAACGGCCTCCTGCAGGAGAGGCTGAACCCGCCCGCGGCCGGGAGGCTCGAACTCAGGTACGGCGCGGCGGTCTTTCGCGAGCGGGACAAGGTTATGCAGATCAGGAATGATTACCAAAAAATGGTTTTTAACGGCGATATGGGGCGGATCCGTCTGATCGACCGCGAGGAAGGCCAGTTGCACGTGGCCTTTCCCGAGGCGGGCGGGGAGCGGCTGGTCGTCTACGAGCGCGAGGATCTCGACGAACTGGTCCTCTCATACGCCATCTCCGTCCACAAGAGCCAGGGCAGCGAGTATCCCGCCGTGGTGCTGCCTTTGACCACGCAACACTTCCTCATGCTCCAACGCAACCTGCTCTATACCGCCGTTTCACGGGCCAAGCGCCTTTTTGTCCTCATCGGCACCAAAAAAGCCCTCGCCATCGCGGTGCACAACAATACGGTAGTGGAGCGCAACACGCGCTTGGCCGAGAGGCTCAGGCAGGGGTGAAAAAACCTGTACCTCCGCTACTACCTCGGCTATGTGGGCGGGCGCGAGCCGCGGGTCTTCGTCTCCTCCCTGCCCGGAGAGGAGGCATTTCACCTCCTTTGCGGCCGTGAGCCGGGGCCGGCCTGGGTGGGCGACCGTCCTTTCCCCCATTGGCTGGCGGCGGATCTCGCGCGCCAGGCCCGAGAGGCGCTGGCGTCGCTCCCCCCGCGTGGCGACAAACGCCGTTTCCTCCGCGCCGCGGTGAGGCGGCGGCTGCGGCGCTGGGGACGGCCGGCTGATTTCCACTGGGAGCCGCTGGTTCCCCGTGCCCCGCCCGTGCTCGACGACTCGGCTCCCGTCCTGGCGGCGCTGCGCGGCAGGCTGCTCTATGCCGCCGAGCTGGAACTCATGCTCAAAAGGCGCGGCTGGACCGGGGAGGTCGAGCCGGTCCTGGCCGGATTGGCCGCGCGGGGCCTGATCGAGGCCCATCCAGCCGTGGAGGTGCTGCATTTTGGCCGGGCGGTCTGCCGCCGCTGCGGCGAGACCGATCTAGCCCGCGAGGACTGCTGGTTTTGCGGGGACAGGCACTGCTGGACCTGCCCCAGTTGCAGCGCGCTGGGCCCGTCCAGGGGGTGCCGTACACTCTACGGGGCGGCGCAGGACACGAGCGGCCCGCCGCGGGATGCCAGGCCCGTCTTTGCTTACGCGCTGACCCCCGCCCAGGAACGGGCCGCGGCGAGCCTGCGGGAGTTCCTCGCGGGAGGGCGGGGCGGGGATTTCCTCGTCTGGGCCGTGTGCGGCGCGGGCAAGACGGAGGTCATCCTGGAGGGCATGGCCCCGGTCGTGGCCTGCGGCGGCCGCGTGCTCCTGGCTACGCCAAGGCGGGAAATCGCGGCGGAGCTGGCCGGACGCGTCGCGGCCGCTTTACCGGGGCTGCCCATGGCCGTCCATTACGGCGGCAGGCACGAGGAACCGGGCGAGGATGCCGCGGTGACCGTCGCCACCACCCACCAGTGCCTTCGCTTTTACCGGGGATTCGACCTGGCTGTGCTCGACGAGGTCGACGCGTTTCCCTTTCACGGCAGCAGGATGCTCTACGACGCGGTCTGGCGGGCGCGCCGTCCGGGGGGGCGCGTGGTCTATCTCACCGCCACGCCGCCGCCCGCCCTGGCGGAGCGCCTGGCAGGCGGTTCTCTGCCCTTTGTGAGGCTGCCGGTCCGTCCCCACGGGCATCCCTTGCCCGTGCCCGAGCTCGTCAGGATGCGCCTCGGTGAACCGGGCGCGGGCTGGCGCCTGCCCGCCGGCTTGGCCGCGCTCTGGGAGAGCCCGGGACGCCGGCCCGGGCTGGTCTTTGTACCCTCGGTGGCCGCGGCCTCCGCGGTCGGGCGTGAGTTGGTCCGCTGGGGGGCGGCAAGGGGGATTCGCACGGCGTTCGTTCACGCGGCCGACGCGGAGCGCGAGCGCAAGCGCGCCGCATTTGTCCAGGGCCGCTGCGACTTGCTCGTGACCACGACCCTGCTCGAGAGGGGGTTGACCTTGGGGGCGCTGGATGTTTACGTGCTCTTTGCCGATTGCGAGGCCGTCTTTGACGCGGCGTGCCTAATCCAGATGGCGGGCCGGGCGGGCCGCCTGGCGGACGATCCCGCCGCCAAGGTGCTTTTGATCGGCGAGCGCCTCAGCCCGGCGATGCGCGCGGCCAGGCAGGCCGTGATGGAGGCCAACGAGGAGGCGGCGCGGGGCGGTTTTCTCACGGGAGCGGCGCCATGAGGGGACTGTGGCTCGATTTCCGGCGGGGTTTGGCCGAACTCATTTTCCCGCCCGCGCCGGTTTGCGCCGTCTGCGACCGGGATGCAGCGGGTCCGCGCCTTGGCCTGTGCCGTGAATGCCTGGGACGCCTGCCCATGCTCGGGCCGCCTCTCTGCGGTTCCTGCGGCAGGATGCTGCGGCTGTGCGCGGCGGCCGACGGGACATGCCGGGAATGCGCCCGCGAGCGTTTCTACTTTTCCCACGCCAGGGCCGCATGCCTGTATGACGGCGCGGCCCGGAGCTACCTCCACGAGGTCAAGTTCGGCCGCTCGCTGCCGCTGGCGCGGGCCCTGGCGGACGTGCTCGCCCAGTTCGTGAGGGAGGAACGTTGTTTTGGGGGCTACGACGCCATCGTGCCGGTGCCGCTCCATTATGCCAAGGAGGCCGAACGGGGCTTCAACCAGGCCGAGATCATGGCCCAGGCCGTGGGCGGGGTGTTGCGCCGCTCGGTCTTGCGCGAGGTCCTGATCCGCACGAGGCGGACCGAGGCCCAGAACCGGCTTGACCGCAACCGCAGGCGGACAAATGTGCACGGGGCGTTCAAGGTCGTTGAACCCGCGTGTCTGCAGGGCCGCAAGATCCTGTTGGTCGATGACATCCTCACCACCGGCTATACCGTTTCCGAGTGCGCCAGGATGCTTTTGCGGGCGGGTGCCAGGGTGGTGGACGTCCTGACGTTGGCCAACGGCGTCATCGAGAACGACTGGTTCGGCACCTAGCGAGCTGCCAAAAAGTGCTAAGCGATAGCGGCGGGCAGGCCGATGCTATGGATATGTGAGCCTGCAAGTAACACACGGCCACTGGACGGAGCGGAAAGAGGATATTCCCCGTTGCTGGAGAAAATAGTAATGTGCTCTCCTGCAAACTTTTACAATTTTCCCTTGTCAAGGAGGGACCTCATGCTTGTCTTGACACGCAAGCTCAATGAGAGCATCATGATCGGTCACGACGTAAAGATTACCGTAGTCGACGTGCGGGGGGACCAGGTCAAACTCGGCATTTCCGCCCCGCGCCAGATCGCCGTGCACCGCGAGGAGGTCTATCTCGAGATACAGCGTGAGAGCAGGGGGGCAATCCCGGCCGCCGAGGCGGTGGAGGAATCGGGACGGTCCACCAAGCGGCGCTGAGCCCAGTCTTGGGTGGCGGCGGCATTACCCGGGCAGGCTCCCATGAGCGGGGATGATATTTCGTCATCATCATACACGCCAAAGTATGGATCTGGACGGGGCAAAAACGTCCAAACCAGGCCAGGCTCGACAGTCAACCCAGAAAAATGCTTGCATTTTCCCGGCTCTGCGCTATAATTGAGTCGAGATGGCTCCGCTCGCCATAGACCTGACGGAGCCGGGGCAAAAGGGGGATTCTAATGGCTTTCGTGGACAAGACCCTAAAATGCCGGGATTGCGGGCAGGATTTCGTATTCACCGCGGGGGAGCAGGAGTTTTACCAGGAAAAAAACTTCGTGAACGAGCCACAGCGCTGCAGGGCTTGCCGGAACGCGCGCAAGCAGGCCAAAGGCGAATTGACCACGGTGGTCTGCGCCGATTGCGGCGTCACCACGGAGGTTCCCTTTGTTCCCCGCACGGACCGGCCGGTGTATTGCCGCGACTGCTTTGCCAAAAGACGCACCAACCCAGTATAGATGAGAGCTGGCATGCGTATCCACGAATTCATACCACAGTTGCCCGATTAACTTCTTAGCTCATTCGAGCAAAGTTTTTGGGAGGAATGCATAGTATGCGGGGGCGCGTCAAGTGGTTCAACCCCGAAAAGGGCTTCGGTTTTATCGAGCGTGAGGGCGGCAAGGATGTTTTCGTCCACTTTTCGGCCATCCAGATGGATGGGTTCAAGACCCTCGATGAGGGGCAGGAGGTCGAGTTCGAGATCGTGGAGGGCGAACGCGGCCCACAGGCCGCGAACGTAGTCAAGGCCTGAAGCAAAACGACAAGAGCCTCGGCCGCGAGCCGGGGCTCTTTTGTAACCCCGCGTAAATACGGGGCAGAATACCGGTGTTATAGTGAGAATACTGATTGGTGAGTGCGCGGACCGGTCATGCACATGGTTTGCCAAAAGCCGGGCGGTCCGCGTTGCGCGGCCGTCCGCCCGGGATCGTGCGCGGGCCGGTTGCCGGGCATAATGGCCGGCAAGATACGGCAAGAGGTGGAGGCGAACGTATGAAGGTACTGGTCAAGGGCAAGAACATCGAGATTAGCGAGGCATTGCGGGAACATGCGGAAAAAAAGGCGGGTAAGATCGTCAGGTTCTTTACGGCTGAACCGCTGAACGCCCAGATCACCATGAGCGCCGAGAGGGGTATGCACATCGCAGAGGTCACGGTCCAATTCAAGGAGCTGCTATTGCGCGGCGAGGCCAAGACCAGCGACATGTACGCCTCGATCGACGAGGCGATCGAGAGGATCGAGCGGCAGATCCTCAAGTACAAGACCAAGATCAACAGGCGTCTGCACCTGGACGACGCCGTGGTTGCGGGGCCGGTTCCGGGCGTCGAGGAGGTACTCGAGGAACCCCGGATCGTCAGGACCAAACGTTTCGCCTTTAAGCCCATGTCCGTCAGCGAGGCCATCATGCAGATGGAGCTGCTCGGCCACGACTTTTACGTCTTCGCCAATGCCGATTCGGAGGAGGTGAACGTCGTCTACCGCAGGCGGGACGGCCACTACGGCCTGATCGAGCCCCAGTTCTAGAGGACCTGTGAAAAAGCTTACTGGAGATAAATGCTGAATGGCGCAGAGATCCACAGAAACCGTGTGGACCGTCTTGGAAACCAATCTGCGCAATTTGCGGAAACTGGGTTTACAGGTTTAAAAATCGGGTTTTCACAACGCTTCCGGAGCGGGGGGACGGCGCATACTAGGGCATTTTACGCCCCCCGCGGCGATGAGAAGGAATTACCAAGGGAGGCGTAGAAATAGCACCACCGGGAGACTGTGCGACTATCCGGTTTGCGGGCACGGAAGTACAAACTCCGGTATTTAGGAGTCTGTGCGACTAACCCGATCGTGGCGTTCTGAGCACAAACTCTGGTATCAAGTGCCACACGGTTACATCGTATCTAGTGGTCCGTGGCATTACGCGCACAGGCTCTTAGGTAATCCGGTGTCTTGCCGAGGAGGGATCCGCTTGGCCGTAACCAGGCGTTTGCTGCCGGCGAACCTGGCACTGCATCTGCGACCCAAGTTCATGATCGTCCTTTTTGGCGTCATCTTTGTTTACATCGTCTTTGACAGCGTCGTTGTGCGGATCATCGGACGATCCGGATGGTATTTTGCAGTGCTCCTGTCCTCGATGGCCCTCGTCGGCTTTGCCGCCGTTTGGGCGCTCAACCGCATCGTCCTGCATCCCCTCACGCGTTTTGTGATCCTCGCCCGCATGATGGCCGAAAGCGATCTCTCCGTGGCCGTGGAGATGAATACCGGAGACGAGTTCGAGGAACTGGGCAAGGCGACCAACGCCATGCTCCAGAACATGCGCGCAGTCCTGCAGGAGAACCTGGACGCGGCGGAAAAATTGGCCCTTGCGGCCCAGGACATGTCGACCATGGCCGAGGAGGCATACGGCTCCACCCAGGAGATTAGCGGCACGGTGGATGCGATCGCCCGCGGCACCGAGGAGCAATCGGACAACGTCAAGATGTCGGCCGAGGCCGCGCAGCAGATGGCCGACTCGGCGCAGCAGGTGGCGGGCGAGGCGCAAAAGGCGGCGTCCCTCTCAGGGCAGGCCGCGCAACGCGCCCGATCCGGCGGCGAGATCGTCGAACAGGTCCGGGCCAAGATGATGCAGGTCAAACAGACCGTTGACAAGTCCGCCGAGGTCGTGCGGCAGCTGGGCTTTCGTTCGCAGGAGATCGGCAAGATCATCGACGTGATGCGGGGCATTTCCAGGCAGACCAATCTCCTGGCCCTGAACGCAGCCATCGAGGCGGCGCGCGCCGGCGAGCACGGCCGCGGCTTTTCGGTCGTCGCCGACGAGGTCCGCGCCCTGGCGGAGCAGTCCACCGGCTCCGCCATCCAGATCATCAGCATGATCAACGAGATCCAGAGCGAGACCAGGGCCGCCGTGGCCGCCATGGAGGTGGGCACGCAGGCGGTGGACGAGGGCGCTTCCCTGGCGACCTCGGCCAGCGAGGCCTTTAACGAGATCCTGCACTCCGTCAACGAGACCGTGCACACCGTGCAGGAGATCGCCGCCGCCTCGCAGGAACAGGCAGCCAGCAGCGAGGAGATGACGGTTACCATGGAGGGCGTGGCGGCGATCGCCGCCCAGAACGCCACCGGCGCCCAGCAGGTGGCCGCCGCCACTCAGGAACAGCGGTCCAACGTGGAGAACCTCGCCATCGCGGCCAACTCCCTGGCGGAAATGGCCGACAGGCTGACCGCCATGGTCGGCCGTTTCAAGATCAACCCGAACTTCCAGCGCTGCTGGCGGGTGATGGACTGCAACTTCGTCAACTGCCCCGCCTACCAGTCGCGGGAGGAAAAATGCTGGCTCATCCCGAACACGCTCTGCCACGACGGTATCTCCAACGGCAGCGTGCTCGAGAAACGCCAGCAGTGCCACCAGTGCGAGGTCTTCCGCATCAACACCGCCGTGGGCTGATTTTGGGCGGTGCCCAGGACACATAGGCCGGCGGCCCGGGGGCGTCGGCCTCTATCTTTGCCGAAAAAAGGTGCACCCTAATGAAGATTGGCGCCAACACCGGCTGTTTCGCCTGCGGCGCGGCCAACCCGATCGGTCTGGGCCTGGCTTTTGCACCCCACGGCGAGGGGGTGCGGACCGCGTTCACGCCGCTGTCCTGGCATCAGGGTTACGACGGCTTGGTGCACGGCGGCATCATCGCCGTCCTCTTGGATGAGGCCATGGCCCACGCCCTGATCGCGCGGGGGCTGTACGGGGTGACGGCAAGGCTCAACGTGCGGTTCAGGGCGCCCTGGCCTGTGGGGACGCCCGCTTTTGCCGCCGGCAGGCTCGCCAGGTTGAGAGGCAGGATCGCGGAGACCGAGGGCTCGGTCGAGATGGACGGCGGCCTCGTCGTCGCCGATGCCGAGGCGGTTTTTGTCCTGCAGGGGGAGGGTGAAAAGGATTGAACCGGGAGAACGCGTTGGATCTGGTGCGGGAGCGGGTCTCAAAGGACAACCCGATCAAGCACATGCTGGCCGCGGAGGCGGTCATGCGCGCCGTCGCGAGGCGGCTTGGCGAGGATGAGGAGCTCTTTGGCCTGGTCGGGCTCTTGCATGACCTGGACTACGACCGGACCGCGGCTTCCCCGGCCCGGCACGGCCTTTTGGCCGCGGAGGAGCTGGCCGCCCTGGGCTGGCCCGCGCCCGTCGTGGCGGGGGTGCGGGCGCACAATCCCGAGAATCCGGCCCGGGAATCCAGGCTGGACCGCGCGCTGCACGCCGTGGATCCGCTGACGGGATTGATCGTGGCCGCGGCCCTGATCAATCCCGCAAAGAAATTGGCGGCCATCGACGCGGGTTTTGTCCTGAATCGCATGGGCGAGAAGAGTTTCGCCAGGGGCGCCAGCAGGGAGCAGATCAAGGGCTGCACGGAGTTGGGCCTTGGCCTCGAGGAGTTCCTGGCGCTGGGCCTCGGGGCCATGCAGGGCATCGCCGCGGACCTTGGGCTCTGAAAGGAAGGGGTGGCCGTGGCCGAGCTGGAGGCGCGGTTGCAGGAACTCGGGTTTTCGGCTTACGAAGCCCGGGCTTACCTGGCCCTCCTGCAAAAGAATCCCGCGACGGGGTACGAGCTGAGCCAGGTCTCGGGCATCCCCAGCGCCAAGATCTACGAGACCGTCAACCGCCTGCGCGCCCGCGGAGCCGCCACGGCGCTCATCGGCGAGCCGCAACGTTACGTGCCCCTGTCCCCCGCCGCGCTGCTGGGGGCGTTGCGCGCCAGGTTCGACGCCAGCATGGCGGGGCTGGAGGAAGCGCTGAACGGACTGGCGTCGGGGACGGAGACGGAATATGTCTGGAATATACGGGGTTATGACCGGATCATGGAGAGGGCGGCGGGATTGGTCCGGGCTGCCGGTCGCGAAGTCGCCCTCTTTGCCTGGGCGGATGAATGCCGGGCGCTGGCCGCCAGCCTAAGCGAGGCGTCGGCCCGCGGGATCGGGCTCCTCGGTGTCGTCGTGGGCTCGATCGAGGGCCTGCCGCAGCTTTTCCGGCACGGCTTCGAGGCGGAGGTCCTCGACGAGCAGGGAGGCAAGTTGATGGTTCTCATCCGCGACGGGGAGGAGGCCCTGTTCGGCGGTATCGGCGGCGAGGCAGGCGCGGCCCTGACGCGCCATTTCGGGCTGGTCAGGGTGGGCCTGGAATATGTCAAACACGAGATCTACCAGGCCAAGGTAATGAGGCATTACGGCCAACGGTTCGTGGAGGATTTCGGCTCCCACCTGGAAAGGCTCCGTCCCGGCTCGGGCGCGGGTTAGGGGGATGGCGGCGAATACTTGCCAACCGCTTTCACCTCAGTTATAATGGTCTTGACTACATTAGTAGTTAAGGTGAAAGGACGATTGGCATGTACGCGGAAATCGAGCAGGCCGCCGCGCTGAATGCCCCGCGCCACCGCCCCGGGCTCGCCGCGCTCCGCGAAGCCCGTCCCGAGCGGGCGATGGAGATCCTGTGTTCGAGCCTCCGTGCCGCGGGTTGGATGCCGGCCGGCCGGGGCCTGTGCCTGGCCGGGCAGACGGACGGCGACGGTGTGGCGATCTCGCTCCGTCTGCGCGGCTGGACCGGGTCCGGGGAACAGGCGCTGCGTGCCGTCGCGCTCGTTTCGGGCCTCTCCCTCCTGGCGGAGGCGCACATACCGCTCTGTAAACGGATCGATCTCGGGCTCGGCGAGGGCGGGGATCAAGCTGGGCGCGGGCCGGATCTGGTCCTGAACCCGGCCTGGGATCCGGCGCCGTTCAGAGACGGATGGATCATCCTGCCGGGTCCCGAATCACCCGGGGGCGTGATCCCCTTGCCCGAACCCGCGTTTCTGGCCGGAGCGCGGAAAGCCCTGCAGAATGCGGGTTTCAGGCCCAGGACCTGCCTTTTTTCGGGAGCCGACTGGACAGGCTTTGGTTTCGCCTTGCCAGGCAGGCCGGACGAGAGCCAGGGCTGGATGGCCCGCGCCATTCAGGCCGTGGCTTCGCTGGCATACGGCATGGCGGGTTACGGCGTGATGGCTTTCCCCTTCGATCTCGAGTTCTAGAAGAGCTGTGAAATACCCCGTTTTGCCGCAGAGACGCAGGGAACGCTGGGATATTTATCGAATATGCTCTCTGCGGCCTCCGCGCCTCGGCGGTTTGGCATAACTTTTTTCAGCGGGACGTACATGCCGGTTTTACACAAAGGCGGCAGACTCCCCCGCCGTGTGCCCTGTGCGGCGGCGGGTGTGTAATGGTGTGTAATACTAATAAACGAAGGAGCGCGAGACGTGAAGATACTCGTCCTGAACAGCGGTAGTTCTTCGCTGAAATATAAGCTTTTTGAGATCGAGGAACAGAAGCTGCTTGCCTTTGGGCTTGTCGAACGCATTGGCTTGAGCGGATCCGCCGCGGCGGCCCTGACCCATCAGACAGTCACGGGCGGGCGGATCAGGCGCGAGGGGGAGATCGGCGATCACCGCTCGGCGCTGGAGATGGTCCTCACTGCCCTGGTCGATCCCGCGCAGGGGGTCCTGGAGGCGCTGGGCGAGATCGGGGGCGTCGGCCACCGGGTGTTGCACGGGGGGGAGATCTTCCCGGACGCGGCGCTGATCGACGACGGCACCTTGGCCGCGATCGAGAGCCTGGTACCGCTGGGCCCCCTGCACATGCCCGCGAACGTCATGGGCATCAAGGCGTGCAGCAAGCTGATCCCCGGTGTGCCACAGGTGGCGGTCTTCGACACCTCATTTCACCAGACCATGCCGCCTGAGGCGTTCCTCTACGCCATACCCCGCCATCTCTATGCCGATCTCAAGATCAGGCGGTACGGTTTCCACGGCACGTCGCATCGGTACGTCTCCGGCAGGGCCGCCGAGATGCTCGGCATGCCCCTGGCCACGCTCCGTATGATCACCCTCCATCTCGGCAACGGCAGCAGCGCCGCGGCGATCAAGGACGGGCGCTGCGTGGAGACGAGCATGGGCTTTACCCCGCTCGAGGGACTGGTCATGGGCACTCGCGCCGGGGACATCGATCCGTATGCCGTCTGTTTTCTCGGCGATGCGCTCAAGCTCGACTGGGAGCAGGTCTCGGATCTCCTGAACCGCAAGAGCGGCCTCCTGGGGCTCTCCGGGATCGGCGCGGACATGCGCGATATCCAAAAAGCGCGCGAACAGGGCGACCGCCGCGCCGAAGAGGCCTACCGCGTTTTCCTGCATCGCCTCGTTAAATACGTGGGTGCCTTCACGGCTGTGCTCGGCGGTCTGGACGCGCTCGTTTTCACCGGCGGCATCGGCGAGAACGATGGCATCGTGCGGGAGGATCTCTGCCAGGCACTGGCTTTCCTGGGCCTGTCCTGGGAGCCCGGGCCGACCCGTGCCCTGCGCGGCGAGGAAGCCGTCCTGAGCCGCCCGGATTCCCGCGTCAAGGTGCTGGTTGTGCCCACAAACGAGGAACTGCTCATTGCCAGGGACACCTACCGGCTCATCGCGGGCAAGCCCCCCCGGCCCGCGTGCGGTGCCTGAGAAGGCCGCGGGCCGGCTCATCCGCAGGTTCCATGGCTCCTTCCCTGCCAGGCAACCTCAATCATCCCGCCTTTTGGTCTCATGGGGCCTTGTTTAGCGTGGCGTGAAAAAGCTCACATACACCGCTTTTAGCGCGGCCTTGTCGTGCGCAGAATATAGTCGGGGTGGTGCGCTTGGCAGCCCGACGCATCCTCTTCCTGCGCGCGATCCTCCTTGTCTGTCTGGCGCCGCTGGTTCTCCAGCTCGTGCGGTGGCAGTGGATTTCCGCGTACGACCTCGCTTCCGCGGCCTGCCGGCAGAGGTTGATGGTCACCGCCTCCCTGGGATTCCGGCGCGCCGATTTTTGCGATCGGTACGGCCGCCTGCTGACCGGACGCGAAAGAACGATCGTGCCGGCTCTGCCGGCGGGTGCGGCGATACGGCGCCCGGCTGTGCCGCAGGGGAGCCCGTCCCGGTTTTTTCACGCGGGCGCGCGTCTTCCCGTCACGGATCGGTACGGGGAAAATCCCCTAGCCGTCCACCTCCTGGGTTATCTGAATCCCGGCGACGGCCGGGGAGCGGCGGGGCTGGAAAAAGCCTGCGAATCCCTCCTCGCCCGCGGCGGGGGGGATGTCCTGGCCGAAGTGGTCGACGGCCGGAGGAGGATCCTGCGCGGCCTTGGACCGCGTCTGCTCCAGCTCCCCGGCGGCGGCGCGCGGGCCGTGAGGCTCACCATCGACCGCGATCTACAGGAAAAAGTAGAAGCCGTCGCTGATCGTTCCCTCGACCGGGGGGCCATCGTGATCATGTCGCCAAAAAGCGGGGACATCCTGGCCATGGCCAGCAGGCCCGCTTTTGCTCCCAGCCGCCCGGAACTCTCCCTGCGCGACAAAGGTTCGCCTTTTCTCAACCGGGCCGTGGCCGCATACCACCCGGGCTCCATTTTCAAGCTGGTGGTCCTGGCCGCGGCCCTGGAGAGTTCGCCCTCCACGTACCACCGGCTCTATTACGACCGCGGCACTCTGGACCTGGGCACGATCAGGTTCAACTGCCCGGGTCCCGGGCACGGCTACCTAAGCCTGGCGGACGCCCTGGCATATTCCTGCAACACGGTCTTCATCCGCCTCGGCCTGGAACTGGGGGCCGCCCGCCTGATCGGCATGGCTGAACGGCTGGGACTGGGCGGGTGCGCCCTGCCGTGCCTGCCGGGAGAGAACCCGGGTGAACTCCCCCCCAAGGAAGGGCGGAGCAGGGGAGATGTGGCCAACGTGGCCATCGGCCAGCAGGATGTCTTTGCAACACCGCTGCAGGTGGCCCGGCTCGTCTCCGCCGTCGCCAACGGCGGCCTGCTGCCGGCCCCGAGGCTCATCATGGGCTGGCAGGACGCCCGGGGACGCCTGATCCCGCTCGAAAAAAAACCCCGGCCGGTCAGGGTCCTCAACCAGCGCACCGCCAGGCTCATGCGGGTCATGATGGAGGGCGTCGTCCGCTACGGCACCGGACGGGCGGCTTCTCTCCCCTGCGGCGCGGGGGGCAAGACGGGCACCGCCCAGACCGGCGCCTGCGACGAGCGGGGCAGGCCGGTTTATCACGCCTGGTTCGCGGGGTACGCCCCGGCGGACGAACCGGAATATGTGGCTGTGGTCTTCGTCGAGAACGGTGATTCGGGAGGGGGAGTGGCGGCGCCGATTTTCCGCTCGATCATGGCTAGTGCCCTGGGTTCCACGCTGGCGGGGACTGGCACGGGGGATGCCCCCGGCACATAGTCTAGTAGGCGGGTCAGTCCGCCGACTGCCCCGACACGAGCAGGAGGTGGCGCCGCATGGTGCTCCCCTTCCTGGGGGCGCTGGCAGACTGGTTCCTCAGCGGTGTTTTGGCCCTTTTTTCCTACATCACAGGCGGCAATGTCTTCCCCCTGCCCCTGAACGAACAGGAGGAGGCTGCGCTCCTCCTCCGCCTGGAGCTGGGCGATGCGAACGCCCGCAACACCCTGATCGAGCGGAACCTCCGCCTCGTGGCCCACATCGTCAAGAAATTCGACGGCACGGGCGACGATGCCGAGGATCTGATCTCCATCGGGACCATCGGCCTGATCAAGGGGATCAACACCTTCAAGCGCAACCGCAACACGCGCCTGGCTACCTACGCGGCCCGGTGCATCGAGAATGAGATTCTCATGCATCTCAGGGCGGCTAAAAAATCCAGGAACGACCTCATGCTCTGCGAGCCCATCGGCGCCGACAAGGAAGGCAACGAGATCACCATGCTGGACGTCCTGGACACCGGCGCCGAAGTGGTGCCCGAGGCGGTCGAGATGCGCATGGAGGAGGAAAAACTCCGGGAGAAACTGGGTCAGTTGAGCCGGCGCGAACGCACCGTGATCGAGCTGCGTTACGGCCTCTGTGACGGCATCACCCGCACGCAACGCGAGATCTCCAAGATGCTGGGGATCTCGCGCTCCTACGTCTCGCGGATCGAAAAAAAAGCCCTCCGCAAACTCTGGCGCGAGATGTCGAACAACGGGTTCCGCGAATAAATCTCGAAAGCCCCCGGGACCGATGTCGCGCAAATGCGGGCCGGTACAGTCCGACTCTTCCACCACGCCGCCGGTGGTGTGGTATAATAGAGATCACTCATGCCAGTAAAGGCGAGGAGGTCTCTTTTTGCTGGAAAAGCTCTGCCCCCGGGATCAGGCCGATTCGGTCCTTTCGTTGAACCCCCGAATCCTCAAGGCCCAAGGGATCAAGGGCATCATCCTGGATCTCGACAATACCCTCGTTGAGTGGGGCGCCGAGACGATCGACCCCGAGCTTCCGTCCTGGATCGCCCGCTTCAAGGAAGCGGGCTTTAGGCTCTGCATCGTCTCGAACGCCCTGCCGCAGCGGGTGGAGATGATCTCGAGGACTCTCGGCATCCCGGCCGTGCCGCAGGCCACCAAGCCTTTCAAGACGCCTTTCCGGCGCGCGCTCGAGATCCTCGGCACCAAACCCGAGGAAACCGCGGTGGTCGGCGATCAGCTCTTTACCGACATCCTGGGCGGCAATCGCATGGATCTCTATACCATCTGGACCCCTCCGATCAGCGAGACCGAGTTCGTCAGCACCAGGGCGGTCAGGCGGCTCGAGCGGCTGGTCGTCAAGCGCTTTCGCAAGCGCGGTCTCTGGCGTGACTGATCGCTGCCCCGGCTGCGGCGCGGTCCTGCAGCGTGACGATCCGGCCGGACCTGGCTACCTGCCCTTTGAGTTGGCATGCGCGGACGGCGATACCGTCTGCCGGCGATGTTACCGCCTGCGCCATTACGGCCGGGCCGAGGGACAACCCCTGTCACCCAATGCCGCCCGGCGTAGGGTGGAACGGGCATTGTCGCGCGCCCGGGCGGCGCTCGTCATCTTGGATCTCTGCGATTTCGAGGGCGGCCTGCCTCCATCCGGCCTCATCCCCGCGCACAAACCCGTCGTGCTCGCTGTGAACAAGACGGATCTCCTGCCCCCCAAGGCATCCGCGAAAGAAGTCGAGGCCTGGGCCGCCGGGCGCTGGCGCGAGGCGGTGCGGGAATCCGCCGTCGAGGCCGTGGCGGCAATCAGCGCTACAAAGGGACTTGGCCTCAAACGCCTCGTGGAAAAGCTACGGGCCTGCGGCGGGCGGGAGCGGGCGTTGGCCGTGGTCGGCGCCACCAGTACTGGCAAGTCCACGCTGCTCGGCCGCCTGTCCGGCGGGGAATCCATGACGCGACCCACGGTCTCGCGTTTTCCAGGCACCACCCAGGACGTAATCCGCATGCCGCTCGAGGACGGCGGGCTGGTACTGTACGATACCCCGGGGTATGTCCCCGGTGATCGCGTCATCGACCTGCTCTGCCAAGTCTGCGCCGCCCGCCTGGTGCCGGAGAGAAAGCTCCAGGCCAAGCTCTACAACCTTTCCCCCGGCCAAGGGTTGGTCCTGGGCGGATTCGCCGCCTTTATCCTGGCCGGCCCGGAACCCCGCGTCATCCAGGTCTACACCGGCGATGAGGTCGTCCAGCACCGCACGGGCGGCGCCAAGGCTGCGGAGCTTTGCGAGGCGCGCCCGGAGTGGCTGTTGCCTTGGGCGTGTGCATCCTGCCGGCCGGCCGGCGGTTTCCGCCGGGAGGAGATGCGGCTCGAAGCCGGGGAGGATCTGGCCGTGGCCGGGCTCGGGTGGATCTCGCTCCGCGGCGGCCCGTCCGTCATCCAGGCGATCGTCCCCCGGGGCGCGCGGCTCGCCAGGCGGCGGGCGCTCTTCGGCCCCCGCGGTTCATAAGAAAATCAGATGCAATCGACGGCATAGACAGCCTTTAGAAATTCCAGTTCATATCTTGCCCGCGTTGTCGATCTGGGCAAAGTGCTTGTCCAGGGAGTGGACCATTGCGCCGATCCTCCGGGCGACCATGGCGATGACGAGATCGGTCAAGGGAACCACGATCCCTTTCCGGCGTAAGGCGAAGCCCGTTTCACCAGCGGCGAGCCAGTCCTCCAAGCGGCATTCCACGTATGGGATGGCATCTATGCAGCGACGCAGCCGCTCCGCCTCGGCGGCGGTTCGCACGCCTTGCAGTAGTTCGGCGACGATCGGCCCGGTGACAAAGACCGTTCCCTCTCCCAGGCCGCGCTCGATCGCGGCGGCGTCCGGCAACCTGCCCAGGAAGTACTCGATCCAGATCGAGGTGTCAACGAGGAGTTTCCGGTTCAACGGTTTCCGCCTCCCGCAGCTTTTCGATGGATGTCGCGTCAAACTCGATCCGTCCCTTGAGCGCCATCAACATCTGGAGCTTCTTGAACCGGATTGCGTCTTTGAGCGCGTTTTCCACGGCGTTGGAACGGTTGTCCGGATTGTACAAAGCCTGTGTCTCCCGCACCAGATCGGCTGGAAGATTAAGCGTGGTGCGCATGCTTAACGCCTCCTCATCATCATTATATGATGAATTGTTGTGAGGGACAATATGATGACGCAGCCCAATGTCACGATGATGCAGGGCACGATGTAGGAGAGTGCGCTCACCAAGAGGTTTTGCATCAACCGCCACGCACCTTGGCATAGGGAAGGGTTTTCCAGCGTATACTTTCCCGGGGACAAGCTCCGGGAGGGGTGGATGCTTACGATGGAACGGCTCTATGCCATCGATCTCAGGCGCGCGGCGGACAGTGGCGAGCTGGTCCGCGAGATGCGGGCCGCCGTGGGCCGGGCAAAGCGGGTGGCGGGAGGGGATTGCCGGCTCACCGGCATCGCCCTGGACAGCCGGGGGGAGAGGCTCCTTTTCTGCTTTCGGTTGGGCAGACCCACATCCCGAGGCTCTGTTCGGGACGACGGCCAATAAAGGGCCCACATGAGATCATCTTTGAGGGTGATGTCAGGCTCTGGGTCCGATTAATCATATAAATCATGTGATAACATCCCCTTGCTTTGCGTAATTATGATCGGATCTCAGGAATAATCGAGGAGCGATCTGCATGCCCCTGTCCCCGCATGCCAGGTTCAACGCTGTCCTGGCGGGCCTGGTCCTGTTAGTCCTGGCGTATGTCTTCGGCCGGGCCTTTTACGACGCGCGCGGCCTTGGCTACGCGCTGGAATCACGGGCGCTCGTCATCCGGCATCGCGGCAGGATCGTCATTCCCTACGCCCGGATGGAAAAGGTGACCTTTTACCGCACGCCACCGCCCATGCGCAAGATGCAGGGGACCAGCCTGGGGCGCATTCGATTCGGCCGTTTCCGCCTCCAGGGGGTGGAGGGCGAGGTGACGGTCTACGCGGCCGATGCTTCGCGGCCGCTTTTGCTGGTGGAGACGCCGGAAGCTAAGTACGGATTGACCCCCGCCGATGGGGAGGCCTTTTACCGCCGCCTGCTTGCCCGGATCGAACGGAGCAAGCCGGAGGCGAGCCTGGGGGCGGGTTGACGACCGCACCCCCGGGAATCCGGCCGCCGGCCGGAGAGGGTTGCCCGCGCGCTGTGGATCGCTTGACATCGTCATACGCGGCGCATTATAATGGGTGAAAACGATCCTTACGGCGATGAGGGAGAACCGCCTGTTCTGACCGGCAAGAGACGGGGGATCGCGGGCTGGGAGTCCCCCACCGGCGCGGCAGGTTGAGACCACTCCCGAGCCGCCGGCGAGCCCGGCTATGTCCGGGGAAAGCCGGCCGGCGGCCCCGATACCGGCCTGATGAGCGGGCGCCTTTGCGGCGCCAATGCGGGTGGAACCGCGGGTTTTATGACCCGTCCCAGTTTGGGGCGGGTTTTTTGTCCGCCATGGGCTGAAACTCATGGTTGCAAAAGGGTCGCAAACCGTGGTGGATACCCGTGAAAACACCGGCCATGAATGGCTGGTACATGGAACGGAACAGGGGGTGGCGGTATTGCCCCAGGAGGAGATCTGCGCCGGAGGGTTCGTCGTGCGCGGAGACAAGGTCCTGGCTTTACAGCGCTGGAATGGCGTTTGGCTGCCGCCCAAGGGCCACGTCGATCCCGGCGAGACGCTCGAGGAGGCGGCCCGGCGCGAGGTGCGCGAGGAGACGGGGCTCGAGGTCGCCGTGGGGAAAAAGCTTGGTGAGACCGCTTACAGCCACCGGGAAGACGGGCGCCTGCATAAGAAGCGGGTGCATTGGTTCCTGATGCACGCTGAAACAGGCGAGGTAATGCCGGAAGAAGGTGTTTTCACCACTTATGCTTGGCTCGGCCCGGATGAGCTGGAGGCCTTCAGCTTTGCGACAGATCGGGATCTGGCGCGGCAGGCGCTGAGATGCACCCTCTCCTCATCGATTTCCCTCCTCCGTGATGACGGGGGAGGGACAAGAGGGAAGACCAAAAGCGGAAAGGATGATCCCCATGTTGAAGATTGAACTCCCCGACGGATCCGTCAAGGAGATGCCCGACGGCTCCACCGCGCTCGATCTTGCCCGCGCCATCGGCCCGCGTCTGGCGGAAGCCGCCGTGGCCGCGGCGGTGGACGGCCGCACCGTGGACCTCAAATCCCCCTTATCGGACGCGGCCGCGGTGCGGATCCTCACGTTCAAGGATCCGGAGGGCCTCGAGATACTGCGTCACACCACGGCCCATGTCATGGCCCAGGCCGTGCGCAGGCTCTTTGGCGACGTCAGATTGGCCATCGGCCCCGCCATCGAGCACGGGTTCTACTACGACTTCGACCTGGCGCGCGCCTTTGCCCCCGAGGACCTGGCCAAGATCGAGGCGGAGATGCGCAGAATCGTCGATGAGGATTTGCCGCTGGAGCGTTTTTGCCTACCCAAGGACGAGGCACTCAAGCTCTTTGGGGAGAACGAACCTTACAAGCGGGAACTGATCGAGGGCCTGGAGGACGACGAGGTCAGCCTCTACCGCCAGGGGGACTTCGTGGATCTCTGCCGCGGGCCGCACCTCGTCTCCACCGGCCGCGTGGCCGCCTTCAAGCTCCTTTCCATCGCCGGCGCCTACTGGCGGGGCGATGAAAAACGCCAGATGCTCCAGCGCATCTACGGCACCGCCTGGGCGACCAAGGATGAACTGGAGGCCTATCTGAAAAAGCTGGAGGAGATCGAGAAGCGCGATCACCGCCGGCTCGGCAGGGAGCTGGATCTCTTCTCCTTTCACGAGGAATCCGGCGCCGGGCTGACGCTCTGGCATCCCAAGGGCGGCCGCATCCGCCACGCCGTCGAGACCTTTTGGCGCGAGGAACACTACAAGAACGGCTACGAGATCGTCTACTCGCCTCATATCGGCAAGGGGATGCTCTGGGAAACCAGTGGCCATCTCGGTTTCTACCGCGAGAACATGTACTCCGCCATGGACATCGACGGGATCGAGTACTACATCAAGCCTATGAACTGCCCGTTCCACATCATGATGTACAAGAGCCGGGCCTGGTCCTACCGCGAGTTCCCGCTGCGATGGGCGGAACTGGGCACGGTCTACCGCTACGAGCGCAGCGGCACACTCCACGGCCTCCTGCGCGTGCGCGGCTTTACCCAGGACGACGCCCACCTCTTCTGCCGGCCGGACCAGATGCCGGCTGAGATCGACAGGGTGTTGGCCTTCAGCCTCCACATGCTTCGTTCCTTCGGCTTCACCGATTTCAAGGTCTACCTGGCCACCCGGCCCAAGGAGGGATCCGTGGGCGGGGACGAGCGCTGGGAGGCGGCCACCAGGGCGCTGGAGGAGTCGGTCAAACGGGCGGCCCTGGACTACGAGGTCGACGAGGGCGGCGGCGTCTTTTACGGGCCCAAGATCGACATCAAGATCAAGGACGCCCTCGGGCGCGAGTGGCAGTGCACCACCATCCAGTTCGACTTCAACCTCTCCGAGCGCTTTGACCTGACCTACCGCGACCGGGACGGCTCGGACCGCCGGCCGTACATGATCCACCGCGCGCTCCTCGGCTCGCTCGAGCGTTTCTTTGGCGTACTCATCGAGCATTACGCCGGGGCGTTCCCGGCCTGGCTCGCGCCGGTGCAGGCCGTGGTCATCCCCGTGGCGGCGGCGCACGCGGATTACGCGGAAAAGGTCCGCGCCGAGCTGGCCGCGGCGGGGCTGCGGGTCGAGGTGGACGCCAGGGACGAGAAACTGGGCTACCGTATTCGCGAGGCCCAGATGCAGCGGGTGCCTTACATGCTCGTGGTCGGCGACAAGGAGCAGGCGGAGAACGCCGTGGCCGTGCGCGCCCGGGATGGCGGGGACAGGGGGGCCGTGGCGCTCGGGAGCTTCAAGGAGGAGTTGCTGGCGGAGGTCGGGGAGAGGCGTTCCTAGCCTCTAGATGTTACCTGCCATGCCGTTTGCCGATTGAGAGTCAAACGCCCCGTCCCCACCGACAAAAGGGGACGGGGCGTTATATCGTGCTGGGATTGTACCCGGTGTAACCCAGGGTTTTACCCGTGCCGATCACCCCCAAAGGCATCCGGCGCTATTCTTTGACATCAAAGCTATGATTATGTGCCGTGCTGGAGGATTAGGACACGGTTTACTCATTTATGAGTTTGTGCGACTAACCTGATTTTATAACATTCGGAGCACAAACTCTGGTATCAAATGCCACGCGGTACCACTGTATCTAGTGGCCCGTGGCATTACACGCACAGGCTCCTAGGGGATCAGCTCCAGCGTGTGGTTGATCTGGCGCCTGACGTTTGTTTGCGCGCATTCCCTTTTACGGCATCGGCAACGGGAGCCGCGGACCTGAAACGGGGCCTGGGCTGGGGCTCTTTTTGTCCGGACATGATCATACAGGATTCACCAAAATCCATCACAAAGTAGCCTTTGCCCGGGATTTGCTCGGCAATGCTCCTACGCATCTTCGATCCCTCCCGAAAAATACGACCGTAGCGCGGCGATTCTCTTTTCGTTATCCTCGATGCACTCGTCAATAACAGATCGCTCGATTTCGCGATAACCTTCATCGGGCAGGATCGTGGCGATGTGCAGCGCGCCGCCGACATTCTGGTCCTGCGCCTCCGTATCCTTGATCACGAAGGCGGCTAAACGGGTAAGCTTGCGATAGTCGGTCCCGGGAGTATAAAAGCGGCCTAACAGGGAGAAGGCATGCACCGCGATGCCGGAGGCGGCCTGACCTTCGGCGAAATACTCCGGCATAAAGTTGTTCAGGCTGGCCAGCATGTAGACCTTAGCGGTACCATCCTCCGTATAGCCGGCTAAGGTAAAAATGGTTTGCGGGCACTCATCCCCGGGTTGCCCGGGAAAACACTCTGCATATTGATCCCGGAGCACTCTTCGGGAGATCCCCATAACATCATCGATGTGGACCGATCGCGGGTTTAGACGCAGTTGTTCTTTTATCAAGCAGACCAACTGCATGGCCAGGGCGTGGGCCCCCACGTAGCCAATACCGACGTATTTTGTTAGCCGGTCTATCTTCTTGACCGAGTCGTAGACCGCGGTGAATCCGATGTTGCTGCTGACGACGTTGCGGCTATCTCCGGCGAGGACCATCCCATTGCGTCCAACCAGTGCGAGAACCAGGGACAAGCCATATCTCTCCTTATCCCGTATTCGCCCCTGTGGCATAGAGTCCTTCTTCTTATGGCAGAGGGCGCCTTTATTCCCAGGTCCTTTCGTACTCAATGGACAGTTTGTCCTGGCACCTACACAGGATTCCGTGGATTTCTGCCGCTTCCTTTAGACATTGCCCCAACGGCGGCAGAGGGGAGAGGCACTTGCGTTTCAAGTCCTGAAGGTTGCTTGTGATGGTAATGAGGTCGTTTATGATCTCACTCGGGACAAATACCCTGTACAACAGCGGAGGGGGTCTGTCGCAAGCGGCGCAGAGCGCATCGGGAAAACGGCGGCGAAAATCCGGTTCGTCGAGGGGAGGCTCAGATTGTTCGACCGATTCCACCGCTCGCCCAAGCAAACGAGCAATGGGGGCGAGCCATTCTAGCGTTTCCGCGAGAGCGGTGCGTTTCTTCTCTAAACGGTCACGTCGACTGCGGCGTTTTTCCGCGCCGGCCATCACGATGTAAGTCATGCAGCCGCCAACGACCGCGCCGAGCAGCGTCCCGAGAAAGGGTAAAAGGACGCCGGCCAGGTCTTTTGAGATTATCAGTCCGCCGAACCTCAGCAGTTCTGGCTGGGGGGAGGGCACGGGCTGAATGG
>JBLNBS010000118.1:0-3062 GCA_050260175.1 Patescibacteria group bacterium
GAGGGGGCGAACGGGCCGACCGCGCCAGAGGCCGACCAGGTCATCAAGGAGAGGGGCATTTTCCTGATCCCGGACTTCCTGGCCAATGCGGGGGGCGTGACCTGCAGTTATTTTGAGCAGGTGCAGTCCAACATGAACTATTTCTGGGACAAAGAAGAGGTCATGCAGAAACTGGACGCCAAGATGACCGCGGCTTTCGGGCAGGTGAGCGAACTGGCCCGGAAAAAGAAGCTGTATATGCGCGACGCGGCCTACGTCGTGGCCGTCAGCCGGGTGGCGCAGGCGGTCAAGAGCCGCGGGTGGGTATAGGGAGCTTGCGCTGCGGGGTGGGCTGGGAGAATGAAACGGAAGGACTCGTTCTCCGAAGACGACCGTCTGCTGGAGATGCTCACGGAAAGGGCGAAGGAACTAGACTGCCTGTATCAGGTGGAGGAGTTGCTGAACAACCCCCGCTTGTCGCTGCCCGAGATCTTCGAGGGCATCATCCGCGCCATCCCGGCGGGATGGCAATACCCCGAGCTCTGCCAGGCAAGGATCATCTACGAGAACGCGAGCTACCAATCACCCGGCTACCGGACAACACCCTGGACCGAGACCTGCCCCATCAAGGCCGAGGACAGGATGGTCGGCAGCCTCGAGATCTCTTATACCTCGGAGACGCCCTCGCGCGAGGAAGGCGTCTTCCTGGAAAAAGAACGGAAACTCATCCGGGCCATCGCCGATCGGATCGGCCAGACCATCCTGGGCCGCAAGATGGAGCATCTCCTACGCGAATGGGAGATGGCCAGGCGGGAAGCGAGCGAGGCCAGGAATGCCGGCCGGGTTTGGGGTGTCATCCTGGATATCCTGCGGCGCACCGAACCCGGCGTCCTGCCCCATCTCGCGCGCAAGATGCGAAACCATCTGCAATGGCGCGGGATCAAGGGCCCGCCGGAGGCGGCACGGATCGATGAACAAAACCGCCCCAGCGCTTCAGAGGAGACCACCCCCGGCGATTTCGAAGAGATCTTCAAACTCGCGGCGGCGCATCTGAGCGACGACGAGATCACCATCCACCTGCGCAACTGGATCAGGGATCACGCGGCATATTCCCTGATCAGGACGATCAACCGCGTGGATCCCCCGCTGGCCGAGATCATCGAGGCGATCGCGCCCGGGCACGCGGCCGCCGAAACCGCGACGGCGCCCTTTTCCGCGGCCGAACGGTGGCTCAAGATCGCGCTGATCAGGCGGTTCCTCTTCGACCAGCCGGACACGGTCAAATTGGCCAAGCAACACCTGGAGATCGGCGATTTTCGGGATATCGCGCACAAAATCATCTTTCCCCCGGGAAGCCACGGCAAACTCGGCGGCAAGAGCGCCGGCCTGTTCCTGGCAGCCAAGGTGATCGAGAAAGCCGACGATACAACCGGCGAACTCAAAGCGGTCAAGATACCCAAGTCCTGGTACATCACGACGGACGGTTTTGTGGATTTCCTGCACTACAACAACCTCGACGAACTGAACGAGCACGAGCACAGCGAGCCTTACGAGATCCGCCTGAACTACCCCCAGATCGTCAGGATGATGAAAAAGGGGCGCTTTCCCCCGAATACCGTGAAGAGCCTCGCCATGGCCCTCGACGACTTCGGCGATTCACCCCTGATCGTCCGCAGTTCCAGCCTGCTCGAGGACAGGCTGGGCATGGCCTTTTTCGGCAAATACAAGAGCCTCTTCCTGGCCAACCAGGGGAGCAAACGGGAACGGCTCGATGCCTTGATGGACGCCATCGCCGAGGTGTACGCCTCGACGTTCAGTCCGGATGCGATCCAGTACCGCGCGGAACGCGGGCTCCTCGACGCGCGCGAGGAGATGGGCATCCTTCTCCAGGAAGTCGTGGGCACCAGGATCGGCGACTACTTCCTGCCCATCTGCGCCGGCGTGGCCTTTAGCAACAACGAATTCCGCTGGTCCCCGCGGATCAGGCGCGAGGACGGCCTGGCCCGGCTGGTGCCCGGTCTCGGCACGCGCGCGGTCGACCGTGTGAGCGATGATTTCCCCATCCTGATCTCCCCGGGCCAGCCCGGGCTCCGAGTCAACGCCACGCCGAACGAGATCAGGCGTTACGCCCCCAAGCGCGTGGACCTCATCAACCTGGAACGGGGGACCTTTGAGACCGTGGAGATCTCCGCCCTGCTGGAGCAGCATGGGCAGGAGCTCCCCGGCTTGACGGAGGTTTTTTCCTATTACGACGACGATCGCCTGCGGCCGATAAGCCCGCTGAATCTCGGCGGGGATTACGGCAATTACGTCGTCACGTTCGAGGGCTTGCTGGCGAAAACGCCTTTTATCCGGCAGATCAAGGCCTTGTTGGCCACCCTGCAGGAGAAGATGGCGGCTCCCGTCGATATCGAGTTCGCGTATGACGGCGTTCATTTTTATCTGCTGCAGTGCCGGCCCCAGAGCACCAACGCGGAGGATCTCCCGGCCCCGATCCCGAGGGACATCCCGGATAATCAGATCGTGTTCTCGGCCAACCGGTACATCGCCAGCGGACGCATCCCGGATATCTCCCACATCGTCTACGTCGATCCCGGGGAATACGCCGCGCTGGCCGACTTGGCCGCCCTGCTCCGCGTGGGAAAAGCGATTGGCGCGCTCAACGCGGTGCTGCCAAAACGCCGGTTCATCCTGATGGGGCCGGGCCGCTGGGGAAGCCGCGGCGACATCAAGCTGGGCGTGCAGGTCACCTACGCCGATCTGAACAACACCGCGGTCTTGGTGGAAATAGCGCGCAAAAAGGGCAATTATCAGCCGGAACTCTCTTTCGGCACGCACTTCTTCCAGGATCTCGTGGAATCCGGCATCCGTTACCTGCCCCTGTACCCCGACGACGGCGGGGTCGCCTTCAACGAGGCTTTCCTGACCAGATCCCCGAACATCCTGGCGGAAGCCGTTCCCGAGTTCGCGGACCTCGCCATGGTCGTCAGGGTGATCGACGTGCCCGCCACGACCGGCGGCCGGGTCCTGCGGATTCTGATGAACGGCGACCTGGGGGAGGCCCTGGGATATCTGGCCGCTCC
>JBLNBS010000119.1:0-13862 GCA_050260175.1 Patescibacteria group bacterium
TGGCCGGCGGCGCCCGCAAGGTCACGCCCATCCTGGGCGGGCTGCGCGGCAGGCTGATGAACGTCCTGGTCACCGACGAGAACACGGCCCAGCAGATCCTGGCCGCCAACAAAGCGCGGCCCGGCGGGCGGGAAGCTGCCGGCGACGCTTGACGCCGGGATAGGGCGTTCACTGCCGGGTGATACGGTCGGCAACCGCGGGCGGCACAAGCCGGCTTGGCCGGGAACGCGCATGTCATGGTATGAACTTATTACCATATATCGACACAAATGTGCGCATTGGGTGTGAATGAAAGTGAGGTGAGCCGTGGTACCGGTGGAGTGCATGCGCCATGGTGTAGATGCCGTAAACCGCGTAACCACTGGGTGTCCAGGATGGCAAAAAAGCTGCCAGATGAAATGCGGGGTGGGTTGATTTGGCCAATGTGAGTCTGAGAAACCTCGTCAAGAAATACGGCCAGGTGGAAGCCGTTAAGAGCATCGATCTCGAAGTGTACGACCATGAATTCATGTGCCTCCTGGGTCCGTCCGGCTGCGGCAAGTCCTCGACCCTGAGGATGGTGGCGGGGCTTGAGGATGTCACCTCCGGCGACATCTACATCGGGGATCGCAGGGTGAACGACTTATGGCCCAAGGACCGCGACATCGCCATGGTCTTCGAGAATTACGCGCTCTACCCCCATCTCACTACCTTTGAGAACATCGCCTTCCCCTTGCGGGCCAGGCGGATGCCGGAGAGCGAGATCAGGAAGCGCGTCGGTCATGCGGCCGAGGTGCTGGATATCACGAGTCTGCTCGATCGCCCCCCGGCCAATCTGAGCGGCGGGCAGCAGCAGAGGGTGGCCATCGGCCGGTGCATCGTCCGCGAACCCGCCGTCTTTCTAATGGACGAACCCATTTCGCACCTTGACGCAAAGCTGCGCGACCATATGCGCGGCGAATTGAAACGCCTGCAGAAGACCCTGGCCACCACGACCATCTATGTCTCGCACGATCAGATCGAGGCCATGACCATGGGAGACAGAATCGCGGTCATGAAGGACGGCCTCATCCAGCAGGTCGGCCCGCCGCGCGAGGTGTTCGACAGGCCGGCCAATATGTTCGTGGCGTACTTCGTGGGCTCGCCCTCGATCAATTTCATCCGGGGCACCTTGACCGCTAAGGATGGCGGCCTGGCCGTCAAATGGAACGGTTTCACTTTCACCGTCTCGCCGGAACAGGCCGCGGTCCTGCGCAACGCCAAGGGGGCGAGCGAGATCGTGCTCGGCATCAGGCCGCAGAACATCATCCTCGCCATGCAGGAACGACCGGGCATGAGCCTGCGCGGAGAGATCTTCGTCACCCAGCCCCTGGGCGAGGAGATGCTGGTCGAAGTCACCCTGGGCGAAACCCGTCTCATCGCGGTAACGGAGATCGATTTCCCGGGCCAGATGGGCGATCCCGTCTGGGTCGATTTCGACCGCAAGAAGGTCCACATCTTCGACGGCCGGTCGGAGGACAAGATCGCGTAAAGTACCCACCTCGACATGCCGCCGAGACAACCGCCGTGTGGCGTACCTGATGCAATTGCGAGGTGAAGTTCATGTCGGAGCCGCTCCTTTTGGGGATTGACATTGGTACGACAGGCTGTAAGGTTGGTTTGTTCGACCGGCATGGCAACAAGCTTGCCACCGCGACCGGGGAATACAAGACCTCCTCGCCGTCACCGGGATGGGCCGAGCAGGACCCCGAGGACTGGTGGCGGGCGGCGCAAAGCGGGATGGCACAGGTCTTTGCCCAGGCCCGGGTCGCCGCGGAGGCGGTCAAGGCGGTCGGCTTATCTAATATGTCCACCACCGTGCTGCCCGTGGACAAGCAGGGGCGGCCCCTGCGCAAGGCCATCGTCTGGCCGGACACCAGGGCGCAGGAGGAATGCGGCTGGCTGAAGACTACCGTCGGAGAGGCCGTGGTCAACGCCATCATCTCCAATCCCATCACCACCTTTTACGGCATCACCAAGATGCTTTGGCTCAAGAAACACGAGCCCGAGATCTTGAGGAATACCCACAAATTCCTGCAGGCCAGCGGGTACATCTGCTTCAAGCTCACGGGGAAATTCAGCATCAACATGGCGGACATCGAGATGACCGGCTTTGGCGATGCGCCGTCCAGGGCTTGGTCGGACAAGCTTTGCGAGCTGACGGGTATCGCCAGGGAAAAGCTGCCGGAGATCTACAAGTGTTACGACGTGGTGGGCGAGATCCCCGCCGCCGTGGCGCGGGAGACAGGCCTGCGCGCCGGGACGCCGGTGGTGGCCGGGGCCGTCGATATCAGCGCCGCGGCGCTGGCGGCCGGCGTGCTCCGCGCGGGTCAGGCCTTCATCGACGCCGGGCATGCGACCAACCTCGCGATCTGCGTTGACAAGCCCGTCTTCCATCCCGGCCTGATCTTCTTTGGCAGCGTCTTCCCGAATCTCTGGCTGATCGAGGGAGCCTCCGGATATACGGGGGCTTCGGTGCGATGGTTCCGCGACGCCCTGGGCGGTGAGGAAAGCGATTGCGCCGGGAGAATGGGCATGGAGCCGTTCGAGCTGCTCTCGCTGCGCGCGGAGAAAGCCGCGCCCGGCAGCGGGGGCGTCATCTTCCTGCCTTATCTCGGCGGGGCCCTGTGCCCCATCTGGGATGCCGACGCGCGGGGCGTATTCTTCGGCCTCGGCCTCACCACGCGCAAGGAAGAGATGATCCGGAGCGTCATGGAGGGCTGCGCCTTTGATCTCCTCCTGAATATGCGGGCCGTCGAGGAACTGGGCGTCGAGGTGCGCGACATGGTCATCACGGGGGGCGGCGCCAAGAGCCGGATCTGGAACCGCATCAGGGCGGATATCCTCGGCAAGCCCCTGCGTGTCATACGCGGTTCCGAGGGCTCCGTGCTGGGAGCCGCGCTCCTAGCGGGCATGGGCGCGCAGGTCTTCCCCGACGTGGAACGGGTGGTCGAGGGCCTGTCGCTAGTCAGGGAGGAACTGGCGCCGGACGCGGCCGCCCACGCCCGCTACAGAAAGTATTACGGGATCTACGAGCGCATCTATCGCAGCCTGCAGCAGGACTTCAAAGCCCTGGCCGAGCTGGAGCGGGAGGTCGTTCCATCGTGAAACCGCGCGACAGGGTCCGGGCCACATTCAACCGGGAGCCGGTAGACCGCACGCCGCTCGATATGGGGGGCACGGCCGGCAACCTGCAGGACGAGGTCTATTTCAAGCTCCTGGATTACCTCGGCATCCAGGGCAAGGCTATCCCGTACCGCAGCGGCACCACCTCCAACTATTACGACGAGCGTGTCCTGGACGCGCTCGGGATCGACTTTCGCCGCATCTGGCTCAATCCGCCGGCTAAGAAGTCCCGGCCGGCGGCGGGGGCCGGCGATGGCATCTCCGTCAACGAATGGGGCATCCCGATCGAGCGCAAGGGGGCGTACGCGGGTATCGCCTCGCACCCCATGCGTGATTTTACCGTCCACGATCTGGACTACTGGGAGTGGCCGGATCCGGCGGATCCTGCCCGCTATGCCGGGGTGGCGGAGCGGGCAAGGGCGCTCGACGCCGACGGGGAGTACGCGATCAGCCTGCGCCCGCCCATGTCCGGCGGCGCGCTCGAATACGGCTCCTGGCTGCGCGGTTTTGAGCAGTTTCTCGTGGATTGCCTGATCGCTCGCGAGTTCGCCTGGAAGCTCTGTGAAAAGATCGTGCAGGTGCAGATGGGTTTCTACGAGGCCACGCTCAAGCTCGCCGGGCCGTATCTGGATATGGTCGAGATGGCCTCGGACTACGGCACGCAGAGGGGCCTTTTGATCTCGGCCGAGGTGTACCGCGCCGTCTTCAAGCCCTTTGACATGCAGATCATCAGCCTGATTCACCGTCTCGCCCCCCGGGCCAAGGTGCTCTTTCACAGCTGCGGCGCGATCCGCGAGCTCATACCGGATTTGCTCGAGGCCGGCGTGGACGTTCTGAACCCCCTGCAGCCTCTGGCGGCCGGCATGGATTCGGCAGAGCTCAAACGGGAATTCGGGCACAGGGTCATCTTTCACGGCGCCATCGACGAACAGGAAGCCCTGGTCGGTTCCGTCCGGGACGTGGAGTCGGAGGTCAGGTTGAGGGTGGGCACCCTGGGGGCGGGTGGCGGTTACATCCTGGCGCCCGCCAACCACATCTGCCCCGACGTGCCGCCTGAGAATGTCGTCGCCATGTATCGCACGGCTGCAAATATAGGGTGATTTCCTGAGACAAGTCCATGGGGGGTGGTGCCGCCGGGACAAATGGCATGGGGCAAGCATGAGAAGGCCCAAAAACCAGGGAAAGGATGACAGGGATGAAGCGTTCCTTTCTGAACCGGACTCTGTTTTTCTGCACGGCGTTGCTTCTCTTGGCCGTCCTGGTCATGGCGGGGACCGCGGCGCCGAAACGTTACGACGGCACGAAGATTCGCATCATAACCTTTGACTTCGCGGCGGCCTCCGAGGCCATCAAGAAAGAAATCGCGACCATCAAAAAGAACACCGGCGTGGAAGTCATCGTCGAGACATTTCCCGTCCCCAACCTCTACGAAAAAATGGCCATGGACGCCTCGACCAAGGCGGGTCAATGGGACCTCTACATGTACGACAATGCCTGGGGTCCGCAGTTCATCAAGGCCGGCTGGGTCATCAACCTCGACAAGTACATCAAGCGGGACGCCAAGGCGGTCGGGCTTGAAGACTTCATGCAGACCAACCTCCGCGCGTTCCAGGATGCAAAGCGGCGGACCTTCGGCCTGCCTTGGTACGCTGATGTGCAGGACGTCTTCTACCGCAAGGACTGGTTGGCGAACCCCGATTACCAGGCCAAGTTCAAGAAGATGTTCGGCCGCGACCTCACGGTTCCTACGAACATCGAGGAATTCGTCGAGGTAGCCAAGTTCTTTACGAAGAAGTACAACCCTGATTCCCCGACCGAGTACGGCACGGTCGACGGCCGTATGCGCGATCTCTGCGGCTTCTGCGCTTTCCTCGAGATCCTGTACTCCCTAGGCGGCGACGTCATCTACGGCCAGCCGCCGGAGAGCCTCAATCGCCTGAAATACACGGCCAAGCAGAAGCACCATTCCGCCCTGAGCACCCCGATCGGTTACGAGGCGGCCAGGATCTACAAGTGGCTCTCCTCGCCCGAGCTCGGCATCATGATGCCGGGTTCCGCCACCTATTCCTGGTGGGAGGTCACCGGCCCGTTCCAGACGAGCAAGGTCGCGTTGACCACCATGTGGTCCACGGTCGCTCCGGTCGTTGAGGATCCCGCCACGGGCAACGCCACGGGTAAGATCGGTTATGCGCCGGGCCTGATCTACCACGGTATCTTTGACAAGAAGGTCAAGGGCGGTTTTCGCAGCGGCCGCATCGGCGGCTGGGGAATCGGCATCTCCTCCGTGAGCAAGAACAAGGATGCCGCGTGGGAGGTCGTAAAGCACCTCTGCGGCATCGAGAACGCCCGGCACATGTTGATCGACAACAAGCTCGAAGTGCCGCGCAACTCCACCTACAACGACCCCGAGCTCCAGAAGCAGTACCCGTCCTTCAAGGCCACGGTCATTTCCATGGCCACGGCCAGGCCGGTGCCTCAGTATCCGTTCTACGAAAAGATCGAGCTCATCATGACCAAGTATCTCTCCGAGTTGGCCGCCAAGGCGGATGCCGATCCGGTGAAGTACATGGACAATGCCACCGCCGAGATCAACGAGCTCATGAAGAAACAAGGCATGTTCAAGTAGGTGCGCTCATCCCGGGCGGCCGGGGATTGCCCCCGGCCGCCCGGAAAGCAGTCCATGCGTTAAAACGAGGATGGTGAGCGTTCGTGTCGGGAAAAGATGTGAAAGTAGCTACCGCCGCTCCCAGGCCAGGGAGCCTGTTCGACCGAGTCTTCAGCCGGGTCAAACGTGAATACGTGCCCAGGCTCTTCGTCGGCCCGGCCTTAGTCTTCCTGCTCGTCGTCACCCTGTTTCCGACACTCTACTCCATCATCCTCAGCTTCAGGGTGTACAACCTGGCCGAACCCTGGAACATACGCTGGGGCCCGGGGGAGACGTACGCGCAGGTCCTGTCGCCCGAGTTCCTGGGTTCCATCCTGACCACGCTCAGGTTCACGGTCTGCGTGGTGTTGATCGAGTTCCTGCTCGGGTTCGGCCTGGCCATGCTCATCAACCGGTTCAAACCCGCCATCAAACGGATGATCACCATCCTGATCATCATTCCCATGATGATCACGCCCGTCGTGGTGGGACTCCTCTGGAAGACGATGTACAATCCGTCCTACGGCGTGATGAACTACCTCCTCTCGCTTTTGGGTCTGGGGCCCTCTCTCTGGGCCTCTGGCGAGGCTACCGCATTGGCTTCGATCATGCTCACGGACGTTTGGCAATGGACCCCGTTCATGATACTGCTCTTTGTGGCCGGACTGGCCGGCCTGCCGAGAGACGTTTACGAGGCGAGCCAGATCGACGGCGCGTCTGGTTGGCGGATCTTTCGCCGCATTACCGTTCCCCTGATGATGCCGCTCGTTCAGATCGCGGTATTGCTCAGGCTCATCGATGCCCTCAAGGTTTTCGACATCGTCTTCGTCCTCACCAAGGGCGGTCCAGGCACCATGACCGAGACCATGGCCATCAATATTTACCTCAGGGCGTTCCAGCATCTGGACGTCGGCGTGGCCGCGGCTCGTTCGGTCGTGTTTCTCGTCATGACGGTCATTCTGAGCAAGATCTTTCTCTCCGCGTCCGAACGGGCGAAGAGGGGCTAGCGTTCCCAAAGAGGAGGGGGCTGCGATGCGATCCAAGAACGATGCGCGCACGGTGATCCAGAATATTTTAGCGGTCATCATCGTGGTCGCTTTTCTGGTCATCCTGCTTTTTCCCGTGTTCTATCTCATCTCCACCTCGCTCAAACCGCAATCGGAGGCGTTCGCCTATCCGCCCAAGTGGATCTTCAAGCCGACCCTGATTAATTATCGCAACGTGTTGCAGTCCAAGGATTTCTTCGGCGGCATGGTCAACAGCCTCGTCATCTGCCTCACCGCGACGGTACTTTCCGCGCTGGTGGGCGCCATGGCGGCCTACGGGTTTTCGCGCTACGACTTCAAGGGCAAATCCGACCTCAATTTCTTCATCCTTTCGATCCGCATGTTTCCACCCATAGTGGCGGTGATCCCGTATTTTCTCATGGCCAACCAGTTCGGGCTCAAAGATACGAAGACCCTGATGGTCATCGTCTACATGACCTTCTCCATCGCCTTCGCCACCTGGGTGCTCAAGGTCTTTTTTGATTCCATCCCGCGCGAGATCGATGAAAGCGCCCTGGTGGACGGGTTCAATCCCTGGCAGGTCTTCTTCCGCATCATCCTGCCCATGGCCAAGCCCGGATTCTTCTCCGTGACCATCCTGAATCTCATCTTCGCCTGGAATGAGTTTCTCTTCGCCCTCGTCCTGACGGGCAACAGGGCGCATACGCTGCCGACCATCGCCAGCGGGTATATCAAGACCGAGGGCGTGGTCTGGGGAGAGATGACAGCGGCCGGGGTGCTCATCGCGCTGCCCATGGTCATCTTTGCGATCTGCATCCGCAGGTACCTCGTGACCGGCCTGACGCTCGGCGCTTACAAACACCGGCTCTAAACACTCCTGGGGGTGAGCATCATTGGACATGGCCAAGGACCTCTTGCTCGGCATCGACATCGGCACCTCGGCCTGCAAAGTCGGCCTCTTTACCCAGGAGGGCGGGACGCTCGCCAGCGCCACGGCGGAATATCCCACCCAGCGGCCGGCTAACGGCTGGGCGGAACAGAACGCCGAGGATTGGTGGAATGTGGCCGCCGGCAACATTCGACGCGTGCTCGCAGAGGCCCGGGTCGATGCGGCGCGGATTGCCGGCATCGGCGTCTCCAATATGTCCACGACCGTGTTGCCGGTGAACGGGGCGGGCGATCCTGTGCGAGCCGCCATCATCTGGCCAGACACCAGGGCCGTCGAGGAGTGCCGATGGCTCCTGGAAAACGTGGGCCAAGAGCGTGTGAGCCGGATCACCCACAATGTCATCGGTACCTTCATGGGATTGACCAAGATGCTCTGGTTTAAGCAGCACCAGCCTGAGCTCTTCGCCGAGACCCACGCCTTCCTCCAGGCCGGAGGCTATATCGTCCTGCGGTTGACCGGCGAGTTCAGCATGAACCTGTCTGACATCGAAATGACCGGGTTGGGCGACGCGGGGGCGCGGACATGGTCCGACGAGCTCTGCGGCCTCGTGGGCATCCCACCCGCCAAGCTGCCGCGGATCTTCAAATGCTTTGAAGTGGTCGGCGCGGTCACGCCGGCCGCGGCCGATCGAACGGGTCTCGTCGCGGGGACGCCGGTCGTGGCGGGCTCGACCGATATCGCCGCCGCCGCCCTGGTGGCCGGTGTGACATCCCCGGGACAGGCCTTCATCGACGCCGGTCATGCGACCAACCTCGCGGTCTGCGTGGACAAGCCCACCTATCACCCGGGGCTCATCTTCTTTGGCAGTGTGGCTCCGGACTTGTGGTTGATCGAGGGTGCCTCCGGGTTTACCGGCGCCTCCATGCGCTGGCTGCGGGACACCATCTGCAATCTGGAGGTGGAGAAGGCTGCCGATCTCGGCCTCAGCCCGTACGAACTCCTCGATCTGGAAGCCGCCAAGTCGCCTCCTGGCGCAAGGGGCGTCATTTTTGTGCCGTATCTCAACGGCGCGCTCTGCCCGCTCTGGGATCCCAAGGCCAGGGGGATGTTTTTCGGCCTCTCCCTCGCCACCAGGCGCGAGGACCTGATCAGGGCCGTGATTGAGGGATGCGCACTGGATCTCCTCCTCAACCTGGAGGCCATCCAGTCGCTCGGGGTCGATGTGCAGGCGCTGGTCATCACGGGCGGCGGCTCCAAGAGCCCGGTCTGGAACCAGGCGCGCGCCGACATCATGGGCAAGAGGCTGACCGTGGTCACGGACTCCGGCGGTTCCGTGCTGGGCGCGGCCCTGCTCGGGGGCATCGGGGCGGGGCTCTACCGGGATCCTGCCGACGCCTTTGGGCACCTGCGGGCCGAGCGCCGGGAGTATCCGCCAAGGCCCGAGCATGCCGTGATGTATGGCGCGATGTACCGCCTCTACCGCAACCTCTACGAAAAGCTCGGGGAGGAGTTCGATGCGCTCCGCGAACTCACGGCTCAATGAGGGCCGGTTCCTTGCCGGCCGGCAAACGGACCCAATGCAACCGAGGGGATAAGCTTGAACGACCAGAGTTACTTTGATGTCATCATCATCGGAGCCGGCATCACGGGGATTGCCGTCGCGCGCGAGCTGGCCCGTTACGATCGAACCGTAGCCGTCCTGGACAAGGCCGTCGAGGCGGCCAGCGGCACGACGAAGGCCAACGGCGGGGTGGTGCACTCCGGCTACCACGCCCGTCCCGGTTCACTCATGGCCGAACTGAACGTGAGAGGCAACGTGCTCTATCGGACCCTCTGCCGCGAGCTGGAGGTGGAGCTCCACGAGACCGGCTCGCTCATGGTGGCGCTGGCGGGCGAGGACACGGGCGTGCTCGAGCACTACCGCGAACAGGGGCGCCAAAACGGCGTACCCGGCATGGAACTCGTGGGACGCACCAGGCTTCTTGCGCTCGAACCCAATCTCAGCACCGCGGCCGCGGCCGGGCTGTATTCCCCGACCACCGCCATGGTGAGCCCGTACGAGTTCGCCCTGGCCCTGGCGGAAAACGCCGCCGCCAACGGGGTGCGGTTCTTTTTCGAGGCCGAGGTCCTGGGCTTTGCGCTGCAGGGCGGCAGGATCGAGGGAGTGCGGACGACGCGGGGCGACTTCCGCTGTTCGTTCCTGGTTAACGCGGCTGGCATCCGCGCTGACGAATTGGCCGCCATGGCGGGGGACGACTCTTTCCGGATTCATCCCCGCAAGGGCGAGCTCTTGGCCCTCGATCGCAAGCTGGGCTGGCTCGTGCGCCGGGTGATCTATCCCATGCCGACCCCGGCGAGCAAAGGGATCCTCATCGTCCCCGCGGTCGAGGGCAACACCGTCCTCGCCTCCACGGCCGAGGACATCGAGGACAAAACGGACCTGCGCACCACGGCGGCCGGCAGGGAGGAGCTGCTCGTCAGCGGAGGCCGCCTTGTGCCGGCCGCCATGGCGCCGAGGCAGGTCATCGCGCAATTCGCGGGACTGCGCGCTGTGGCCGGGGGCGATGATTTCATCATCAGGCCCTCCGCCGTTGTCGAGGGGCTTATCCACGCGGCGGGGATTCAGTCGCCGGGCCTGGCCTCGGCTCCGGCTGTGGCGGAAAAGGTCGCCGGCCTCCTGCGCCAGGCGGGCCTCGAACTCCGCGCCCGCCCGGACTTTAATCCCGCGCGGCGAGCCATGACGCGTATCATGCACATGAACCGCGATCAATTCGCTGCCAAGATCAGGGAGGATACCAGGTACGGCAATGTCGTCTGCCGCTGCGAACGGGTGAGCGAGGCCGAGGTGATCGAGGCGATCCGCCGGCCGGTTGGCGCATGCACCCTGGACGGCATCAAGAGGCGGACCAGGGCGCAAACGGGCCGGTGCCAGGGATCGTACTGCACCTGCAGGCTCATGGAGATCCTGGCCAGGGAGTTGGATCTCCCGTTCGAACAGGTGACCAAGGACGGCGCCGGCTCGGAAATGGTCGCCGGCCCCACCAAGGCGGGGTATACGAGCCGCGTGGAAGCCTGCGCGAAGGGGAGCCGGAGCGGATGAAGGATATGTACGATGTGATCGTCATCGGGGGCGGTCCGGCCGGCCTGGCTGCTGCCATCCGCGCCAGGGAGGAGGGCGCGAGGGTGCTGCTCCTCGAACGCGACGCGGAACTGGGTGGCATCCTGCAGCAGTGCATCCACACGGGTTTCGGCCTACAGGTCCTGGGCCGCGAGTTGACAGGGCCTGAATACGCGCAGCATTTCGTGGCACGGGCCGCACGGGTGGGCGTGCGGGTCAGACTCCAGACCCAGGTGCTGGAGATCACCCCCGGCAAGGAGGTCGTGGCCGTCAGCCCCAGGAGCGGCGTGAGCGTCTTCAAGTCCCGCGCCATCGTCCTGGCCATGGGTTGCCGGGAGAGAACGCGGGCGGCGATCGGCATCCCCGGCGCGCGCTGCGCGGGCGTCTACACCGCCGGCACCGCGCAGAGGCTCGTGAACATCCACGGTTTCATGCCCGGCAGGGACTGCGTCATCCTGGGCTCGGGCGACATAGGCCTCATCATGGCCCGCCGGCTCGCCCTCGAAGGCGCCACGGTCAGGGCCTGCCTCGAGATCATGCCTTTCACGAGCGGGCTCCAGCGCAACGTGGTCCAGTGCCTGCGCGATTTCGACATCCCCCTCATGCTGGAGCACACCATCGCGGAGATCCATGGTACAAAAAGGGTGGAGGGCGTGACCGTCGTGCGCGTGGATGAGAAGTGGCGCGGTATCCCAGGCACGGAGCGATATATGCCCTGCGACACGGTGCTGATCTCGGCCGGCCTCATACCCGAGAACGAACTCACGGAAGGGCTCGGGGTGGAGATGGACCCGGCGACCCAGGGTCCCGTCCTGACGACGCTCATGGAGACGACGCTCCCCGGGGTTTTTGCCTGCGGCAATGTGGCCCATGTCAACGACCTCGTCGATAACGTGACCATCGAGAGCGGGCTGGCTGGATATGCCGCGGCTATGTATGCGCGTGGCGAGCCGGCCGGGAATGCCGGCGCGGTCAGGATCCGCCCGGGCGCGGGCGTGGGCAGCGTGATCCCGCAGCGGATCATCCCCTGCCGGCCGGCCGGGCAGGCGGCCCGGCTTTATCTCCGGGTGCAGAGACCCATGGACCAGGCCGTGATCACCGTCTCCCACGACGGCGTGACCATCCACAGGCTCGTGCGCCACCACGTCTCTCCCGGGCAGATCGTCTCCCTGGCGGTGACCGACAGGATGCTGGCCTGCGGACAGGGCGCCGAACTCGTGATCGCGGCCGCGGCGGGATGATGAAAGCGGACACACCGTTGGCCCCCGGCTTGGAAGTAGTGTGAAAACCGATTCTCTCGCAAAGGCGCAAAGCACGCAAAGAAAATCTCAAAACAAAACACCTGTTCTGGCCATTATCTTGCATTACCTGCCAGTTTCATACGATCGATTTTAAAACGAGCGGGGATCACCGTGGAGGAAACGAGCATTACCTGCATCATCTGCCCGATGGGCTGCGAGATCACGGTCCGGCCGGGACCGGACGGCGGTGAACCGGACTTTTCCGGGAACAGGTGCCG
Source organism: Patescibacteria group bacterium (assembly GCA_050260175.1). Lineage (GTDB taxonomy): Bacteria > Bacillota > UBA4882 > JAAYXC01 > JAAYXC01 > JBLNBS01. The sequence continues at coordinate 12,322 of JBLNBS010000119.1, forward strand.
CCGCGGCCTGGATTATGCGCGGAGTGAGGCCCTGGATCCGCGGCGGGTGCTGACCACGACCGTGAGGGTCAGGGGCGGCGAACTGCCCGTGGTCCCCGTGCGCACCTCGCTCCCTGTGGCCAAGGGCAGGCTCTTTGAGCTGATGCGGATCGTCGCCGGGCTTGAGGTGAAAGCCCCCGTCAAGATCGGCGCGGTTCTCGTGAGCGACCTCGACGGACGGGGGGCCGACCTCGTGGCCTGCCGCGACCTGCCCGCCAGCAACGCTTCCAAAGGAGGACTGACTGACCAGTGACCATGACGAGCAGGGCACGCGTCATCGCGGCCCTCGAGCATCGCCAGCCCGACCGCGTGCCGGTCGATCTCTGGAGCAAGGGCGGCGGCCTGACCAACGGCGCCTATCGGCGGCTCAGGCAGCACCTCGGCATCGAGGGCGAGGCCGAGGCCTACCGGCCGGGGCAGACGGCCGCCTTTTACGACGAGCGGATCCTGGAAAGGCTCCAGATCGATTTCCGCCACGTCTTCCTGCGCCCGCCGGCGGGATGGACGCCGCAGCGCAAGGGGGAGAACGAGACGGTCAACGAGTGGGGCGTGACCCTGCGCCGGGCCGGCGATACCGCCTGCCCCGTCGATCCGCCCCTCGCCGGCGCGGACCTCGACGACCTGGACAAATACCCCTGGCCCCGGGCGGACCTGCCCGGACGCACGGACGGGCTCAAAGAGAGGGTTGAACGGCTTTTTGCCCAAGGCGAGCACGCCATCGCCTACCGCCCGGTCACGCCCATCGACTACGGTATCTTTGAGACCGCCTGGACACTGCGGGGCATGGAGGATCTCCTCTGCGACATGGTGGTGGACAAGCGTTTTGCCCACAAGCTGATGCGCAAGGTCCTCGAGACGCAGATCGCCTTTTACGATCTGGGCCTCGGCATCGCCGGGCCGTACGTCCAGGTCGTGCAGATCGGCGACGATTACGGCACGCAGAACGCGCCCATCCTCTCGCCCGCGCTCTTTCGCGAGATGATCAAGCCCTACGACGCGGAGCTGATCGCCTTTATCAAGAGCAAGGCCCCCAGGGCCAAGGTTTTCCTCCACACCTGCGGCGCGGTGCGAGACCTGATCGAGGACCTGATCGAGGCGGGCGTGGATATCCTCAATCCCCTGCAGCCCGCGGCGGCCGGCATGGATTCGGCCGGGCTCAAGCGGGATTTCGGCGCGAGGCTCTCCTTTCAGGGCGCCATCAGCGTACAGGGCGCGCTGCAGGGCACCGCGGCGGAGGTCAGGGCCGAGGTCGAACGGCGCGTGGACGCCCTCGGCGGCGGTGGCGGCTACATCCTGGCCCCGGCCAACAACATCTCCGAGGATGTGCCGCCGGAGAACGTGGTGCTCATGTACGAACACGCCAGGGCGTACTCGTCCCGGTGCTAGAAGTAATCACCCCGGCATTCTGCCGGGACAACAAAGGATGAAAATAGGTGCACGTCAAACCTTAACTTGCCGGAAGCAGAAGGTCGGCATCGCTTGGTGCCACAAGCCCGACTAGA
>JBLNBS010000120.1:0-35058 GCA_050260175.1 Patescibacteria group bacterium
ATGAGCTCAGGCTCGCTCACGAAATCAAAGTGCCGCCGGGCATTGGTCCATTCGTTCCGGGCATCCTCCACCGCGCGTTCCAGATCGGGTACGATCTCGGCCGCCGTTTCCAGGCCCAGGATGCGGGCCCGCACCGCCTTGAATCGTTCCTGCCAGGACGAACTCGCCACGAGCATATCCTCCCGCGCAACTTCTCGCCTTGCAGTATTAACCGCCGGAGGAAAGATTATGCGCGGGCCAGCCTGGAAGCTGATACGGTTTTCTCCACGCCAGGGCCGGATCCTTCCGGCCTGGATTGCCCTACCGGGAGCGTCGCGACGGAGACGCAAGACGACAATCGCCCGTTGAACGTAACGCGCGGCAGGCCGCCTCCTTTGGAGAGGATGAAAAGCCTGCCGCCCGGTATAGTTGTGAAGGGCGGGTTTGACATCGCCTCTATAAAAGATGTGGCGGCAGAGGCGCGGAGGCCGCGGAGTCGTGACTGCGGAGGAGAACATCGCTTTTAGAGGCGGTGTGAAAAACCTCGCCACCGCGATCCCAGGGTTAAAACCCTGGGGCGGCTTTGGTACATCCCTGTACGTCGCACGCCCTTGAGCCTTTCCTGGGCAGGGCTACATAAGGAAAACTATTCTCAAACCCGTACGTCCTGTAAGGGTTCGGCGGTACTTCGAAGCCTATCCGAGCCCTGTCAGGAGGACAGGGCTTTCGAAAGATCGTTCAGGTGTAGCCCGGGAATTCATCTCATACCCACGATGGGTAAAAGGCTGCGACGACCAAGGATGGTCCAAAGCAGCCCCCGGGTAGAGAGACGGGTTTTTCACAACGCTTTTAGAGGTCGCCAAAGGACAACAGGAGGAGGATGAGGATCAAGAAGAGCTGGAAAGCCAGCTGGTTCCCTTTACTCAGACCCGCATACCATTCCCTGAGGTTCACAAGGCCGTCCCCCCTCGCATAGAGGCGCTCCGGTCTAGCCTATGCCGGCGCGCGCCCCCGCGCATCGTTCGGGTGTCATGGACCGCCCCGGGACAAAAACGTCATCGTCATGACGGCGGGCACACAAAAAAACCCGCCGAGTGAGCGGGTTTGTAAGCTGGTGGTCCCAACGAGATTCGAACTCGTGTCGCCGCCTTGAAAGAGCGGTGTCCTAGGCCTCTAGACGATGGGACCGCGATCGCAAAGCGCTTTCCCATTATAGCACAAGCTCGCGGCGATGGGAAGGGGGGCGATCGCCCGGCCGCGTTCACGCCGGCGGGGGGAGCCTAACTGCGGGCCACCGCGCGCAGGCGCTCGATGATGGGCAAATGTCGCGTGCATGTTGCCTTGTAGATCATCGACCTTCCTCCCCGGCGCGTTCCGTCCCGTAAGGCCAGGAGGCCATGCCGCCTTCGAGGCTGTAAACCTCGTTGAACCCAACCCGGGCGATGAGCCCGGCCGCGGCGCGACTGCGGCGGCCCCTTTGGCAGACGGCCGCGATCGCCCTGTCCCCCGGCAGGTTCTTGAGACCGTCCCGGAGGCCGCCCAGGGGGAGCGAGACCGCCCCCGGGATGTGTCCGCGCGCGAATTCGTCCGGCTCGCGCACGTCCACCACCGTGACCGCGCCCTTGTCCAGCAGGGCCTTGAGACGATCCGGCGCGATGCCCCTGCGATCCGCATCCCGCCTACCCATGCGTGGCAGGACGAGGAAGACGAGCGCGGCTACGGCGGCCTGGGCGACGGCGACGATCGCGTAATTCATCAGATCTACCCCGATTCTACCGAAGCTTCGCCTTACACCGACGAGAACCGTGATAATAACGGCGATAAAAGCTTTGCAAGCCCGGATCGCACGTCGGGTCGATGCTGCCGATCAGCGCCGGCAGGTCAAGCAGGCGCCGCATCAGCTCCGTGCCGATACCCCTACCCTGGTGATCCGCTTGATATACGATCATGCCAAATCCTCTTGGCGTGAATACAACGGGCGACAAAGGCACGCGAAGACGCGAGCGAAGGAGAAAGGGTTGGTGCGGTCTTCTTCGCGACTTCGCGTCTTCGCGTGAAAAATGAACTCGTATTCGGCCGCCCCGCGGGCAAAAGGGGCAGATTGGGTCAGAACCCCTTGGCCACGAGGTAATAGATCTCGTTCCACCTGAGCTCGTTCTTGAAATCGCGGATCTTCGTCGCGGCGTCGATCGGCATGTACTCGATCCCCGCCATCTCGGCAAAATCCTCCAGGTACTCGGCGCCGATCGCCTGGCTAAAGCCGGTGTGATGCGCGCCGCCCGCCAGGATCCAGGCCTCGGCCGCCGTGGCCAGATCCGGCAGGGGTGTCCAGAGCGCCCTGGCCACGGGCAGTTTAGGCAGGTCCGCCTCGGGCTTGACCACCAGGACCTCATTGACCAGGAGCCGGAATCTGTTGCCGAGGTCGATGAGGGACGCGTTCACGGCCCTGCCGGCCGGCACGTTAAAGACGAGCCGCACGGGATCGGCCTTACCGCCGATGGAGAGAGGATGAATCTCGAGCGACGGTTTCCCATCCGCGATCGACGCGCAGATCTCCAGCATGTGGGCGCCCAGGACTTTTTGGTTCTTGGCCTCCAGGTGGTATGTATAGTCCTCCATGAACGAAGTGCCACCCGGCAGGCCGTGGGCCATGACCTTCATCGCCCTCACCAGGGCGGCGGTCTTCCAGTCGCCCTCCGCGCCAAAGCCGTAGCCCTGGGCCATTAGGCGCTGGACCGCCAGGCCCGGCAGCTGGCCCAGGCCGTAGAGATTCTCAAAGGTGGTGGTGAAGCCCTTGAAGCCGCCCTCCTCGAGGAACCTCTTCAATCCCAGTTCGATGCGGGCCGCCTCCTCCAGGGAAGCACGCTTGCTGCCGCCCTGCGCCAGCTCCTTTTGCACGCGATACTCCTTTTCGTATTCCGCGACGAGGGCCCTGACGTCCGCCGGGCCGACCCCGTCCACGCGGGCGGCCAGATCGCCCAGGGCGTAGCCGTTTACGGCAAAGCCCAGCCTGATCTGGGCCTCGACCTTGTCGCCCTCGGTGACGGCCACCTCGCGCATGTTATCCCCGAACCGGGCGATCCGCGCGCCCTGCAGATCGTGCCAGGCGAGCGCGGCCCTGACCCAGACGGCCAGGCGCTCGATCACATCCCGGTCCTGCCAGAAACCCACGATGACCTTGCGGGGCAGCCGCATGCGCGCGCCGATGAAACCGTACTCGCGATCCCCGTGCGCCGACTGGTTCAGGTTCATGAAATCCATGTCGATCTCAGCCCAGGGGATGTCGCGGTTGAACTGGGTGTGCAGATGGGCCAGGGGCTTGGCCAGCACCTTCAGGCCGGCGATCCACATCCTGGCGGGCGAGAACGTGTGCATCCAGGTGATGATCCCGGCGCAGTTCTTGCTCGTGTTGGCCTCGATGCAGAGGTTGTGGATGGCGTCCGGGGATGTGAGGACGGGCTTGAAGACCACCTTGGCAGCCATGGCCGGATTCGCCGCCAGCGCCCCGGCGATGGCCTGCGAGTGCTCGGCCACCTTTTTCAGGGTTTCCTCGCCGTAGAGGGACTGGCTCCCGGTGACAAACCAGATCTCCTTTTCCCTGAGGTCGATCATCTGCATCCTCCTCGTCTCGTATCTGCTTGGCGGGCGGCCACCCGCCGCCACGGCCGCGAGCGCCTGACAGGCGGCGGCCGCCCGGCGGCCGACTTGTCCGTACCAGTAAAGATATTCGACGGGGGAGCGGGAGAAACCTTCAACGTCAAGCCGTGCCGGCGGGGCCGAAGATCTCCTCCTCCACCGCGGCGCAGAGGGCGTGGTAGACCGGCTGGTGCAGTTCCTGGACGATGAAGGTCTCGTCGGCCGGAACCATGATAGACACTTCAACGAGCCCGGCAAGGAGCCCTCCGGCGCGGCCGGTGAGACCCAGGGTGCGCAGGCCCAGGGCCCGCGCCGTTCTGGCGGCGGCCAGGACGTTTCGGGCATTGCCGGAGGTGCTGATGCCCAGGAAAACGTCGCCGGGCCGGCCGAGCCCCATGATCTGCTGGGCAAAGCAGTATTCCGCGCCCAGGTCGTTGGCGATCGCGGTGGAGAGAGGGGAGGCGCCGGCGAGCGCCACGGCGGGAAGGGCGATCTGCAGGCGCCGCGCGAGCGACGGATCGCCGGCCTGCGCCAACCGGCCCTGGAGATCGGGCGGCAGGGGGCGGGGCAGGCGAAAGCTTTTCATCAACTCGCCCGCGACATGCTCGGCGTCCGCGGCGCTCCCCCCGTTGCCGCATGCCAGGAGCTTGCCGCCGCGGGCAAAGGCGCGCGCGAGCACGTATGCCGCGCGTTCGATCGCTTCGCGGCAGGAAACCAGTTCGGGCCGGCGCGCGATCAGATCCCCGATGATCCCGGCCGATGCCCGTTTGAGCACGGATTCCCCCGGTTCATGCATGTTCCATGCGGCCTCCCGGCATGAGCTCTTGCCGTACATGATATGGCCCGGGAAAGAGCGCCGCCCGTCGTGGGCAGGCTAGATCGGGAGGTGATGAGCCATGCCTGGGGGCAAGGGCCGGACGAACCCGAGGAAGAGCGATCCCTCGTTCGTCATGACCGCCGACGACGCGGAGCGTTACGCTCCGCCTGCGGGGATGGCGCGCGAGGCGGTCCTGCAGGAAAAGGGCCTGCACTCGGAGGAGGCCGCCAGGGAAACCGCGGGGGACGCCGGGGCAATCGGCCGGCGGAAGCGGCGGGGGCCGGCGCGGGGCGGGCAAGAATCGTAAAACGGCCGAAAAGCGGTCCAGGCCGTGGGGTGATTATGCGTGTATGAGCTGGTAATCGTGGGCGCGGGACCAGCCGGCATGACCGCGGCGGTCTACGCGGCGCGCAAAGGCCTCGTTCCCCTGGTCCTCAGCAAGGACCTGGGCGGACAGGCGAACTGGAGCTCCGAAGTGGAAAACTACATGGGCTTCAAGGACATCCGCGGCTCGGAGCTGATGGACAGGTTCGAGGAGCAGATGCGCGCCCAGCGCCTGCAACACGAGACCTGCGAGGTCGTGAAGATCGAGCGCCGCGACGGCGGCTTCGGCCTGCGGCGCGCGGACGGAAAGGAGGACGCCGCGCGGGCCGTGATCGTGGCGACCGGCAAGAGCGCGCGCGCCTTGAACGTTCCGGGCGAGGAGCGGCTGCGGGGCAAGGGCGTGAGCTACTGCGCCACCTGCGACGGGCCGCTCTTTCGCGGCGCCGCGGTGGCGGTCGTCGGCGGGGGCAACGCCGGCCTGCAGGCCTGCCGCGATCTTTTGGCCGTGGCGCGCGAGGTCCACCTCATCACAGAGGGAGGGATCACCGCCGATCGGGCCGTCCGTGACAAGGTCCTGGGCGATCCGCGCCTGCGCGTGCGCGAGCATACCGTGGTCAGGGCCGTGACGGGGGAGCAGGCGGTCGAGGGGCTGATCGTGGCCGGGCCGGACGGGAATGAGACCGAGCTGGCCGTGGAGGGCGTCTTCGTCGAGATCGGCCTCGATCCGAACAGCGGGCTCCTGGCGGGCCTGGCAAGACTGAACGCGGAGCGCGAGGCCGAGGTGGACTGCAGGTGCCGGACCGGCGTGCCCGGCCTTTTTGCCGCGGGTGATGTCTCCACCTCGTGCGGCAAGCAGATCATCGTGGCCGCCGGGGAGGGGGCCAAGGCGGCCCTGGCAGCCGCGGATTACCTGGCGTACGGGTAAGATCATAACAGATGCGCACCCCGGGAAAGATCCGCTATGGTTGCCTTGTACGGACCGTAACCGGAATTTCGAAAGCAAGCGTTCTACCCAAAGCTTGCTGCGCCTTTGGCGCCGGGATGTCAGCCAAAGCCGCCGGTACAAAAAGTACTTTCGAAATCCGGGAAAGGATCGACGCGATTGCAAACCATTCCCGCCTCGGCCACTGAGTTCCTGGCGGAGATCACATCCGCCCTGGGCGATCCGGCCGATCTCGCCGTCGAGACGCCGGCCGGGGGCCGGTTTATCGCGGTCTTCCTCAGTTCCTTTGCTGTCAAGCGTGAGATCCAGGACAACATCCTCACTCCTCTCGTGGAAGCCGTCCGGATCCAGCCCAAGGCGGACTGGGAGCGGATCCTGGCCGCGTTGCCCGGAAGCGGCCGCCGCGAGCACCATGGGATGGAAACGGTCATCGGCGCCCTGCTCGACGGCTATACCGTCCTGCACCAGGCGGGCAGCCGGCTCTGTTACTCGTTCGACACGCACAAGGAGATCCAGAAACCGCCGGCCGAACCGCTGATCGAGCGGACGATCCGCGGGCCCAAGCTCTCGCTGGTCGAGAACCTCTCCGACAACCTGCTCCTCCTGCGGCGGACCATCAAGGATCCCCGCCTGCGCCTCGACGGCGTGCGGGTGGGCCGGCGGACCAGGACGCGCCTGGCCGTGCTCTACCTGGAGGACGTGGCCGACCCGGGCGTGGTGGCCGAGGTGCATAGGAGGCTAGGGCGCATCGACATCGACGGCGTCGTGGACAGCGGTTACATCGAGCAACTGATCACCGACAACCGCTGGTCGCTCTTTCCCCTGATCCAGTCGACGGAGCGCCCGGACAAGGTCGTGGCGGCCGTCCTCGAGGGGCGGGTAGCGATCCTGGTCGACGGCAGCGCCAACGCCATCCTCGTCCCGGTCACCGTGAACGAACTCTACCAGAGCCCGGAGGACTACTACTTTTCCTTTTGGTTCGGCGTCTTTCTCAGGGCCCTGCGCATCCTCGGCAACAACATCGCCGTGGCCCTGCCGGGCCTCTACATCGCGCTGGTCGGGGTCAATCCCGAGCTGCTGCCGATCAGGTTTGCCCTGACCGCGACCGGCAGCAGGATGGGAGTGGCTCTGCCGATCCTCCTGGAGCTTTTGCTCATGGAGATCGCGGTGGAGATCTTTCGCGAGGGCAGCCTGCGCCTGCCGACCACCGTCAGCCAGACCCTGGGCGTGACCGCCGGCATCGTCCTGGGGCTGGCCGCGGTCGGCGCCGGGCTGGTCAGCAACGCCACCCTGGTGGTGGTCGTCGTGACGGCTATCGCCTCATATTCCGGGCCGAACTACGAGATCGGCCTCTCCTGGCGTATCCTGCGCTTCGTCCTGATCTTCGCCGGCGCCGCCCTGGGGCTCTTCGGCCTGACCGTGGCCGGGATCATCATCCTGACGCACGCCGCGATCCAGAACTCCTTCGGCGTGGGCTATCTCTCGCCGTGGTCGCCGCTTTTGCCGCACGGCCTGATCGACACGGTGCTGCGCCGGCCCGTCTGGATGGGGCGGCGTCTGGGAGTGTACCACCCGTCCGATCGCCGCCGTTATGCCGGGCGGGGGGGACGAGGGAATGAATAAGCAACCCTCTTTGCTCTCACCGGCCGTGCTCTTCGCCCTCCTCCTGGTCACGCTCTTGGGCACGGATTTCCTGACCAGTCCCCACGACGCGGCGCGCTTCTGCGGCGCGAGCGGCTACTGGGCTCCGCCCGCCGCCTTTATCCTGGCTGTTCCCTTCATCCTCCTGCTATATTTCTTCCAGCGGCGCTTCCCCGGGGATGACCTGTTCGCGGCGGCCCGCGCCTCGCTGGGCAAATACGCGGCGGCCGCCGGCAACGGGCTCTTCCTCCTGGTCTTCCTGGCCTGGCTGGTCGCGGCCCTGCGCGACGGGGGCGAGCTTGCCATCGGTTATTTCTTCAGCCGGACACCCCTCTGGGCCGTCGTGGCTTTCGTGATGCTCGGGGCGGCCTACGCGGCCGTGAATGGCCTGAGCGCGATCGGCCGCCTGGCATCCTTCGTCCTCCTGCCCACCGTGGCCCTGCGGCTCGGCATCAAGCTGCTCGCCTTTGACGGCCTGGAGACAAGCCATCTCCTGCCGCTCTTCTCCGCCCGGCCCCTCGACTGCCTCCGCGGTGGCTTGGCGCTGGCAGGTTCTTTGGGCCCCCTGGCGGGGGTGCTCTTATTCCACCCGTCCCTCGCGGACCGGGAGAGATTCCTCCCGGTCACTCTGTCCGCCGCCGGCGGAGCGCTATTCATCGCCCTGGTGGGCATCGTCGGCACCATCGGCGTCTTTGGCGCCGAATTCACCCAGGATTTCACCTGGCCCAACCTGGCGTCGGTCCAGCGCGTCAACCTGCCTTACCTGGCCATCGAACAGGTGGGCCTCCTTTTTCTCATCGTCTGGCTGACCATGTGGCTGGTGGCCCTGGCTTTCATCGTGCAGATCGCGGCGCTCGGCATCGCCGGGCGGTTCCGGCCGGCCCTGAACAGGACGGCGGCCGCCGTCATCGCCGTCGTGGCCTTGATAGGCGCCATACTCATCCCCGACGCGGGCCTGATCCATCTTGCCTTGGCCACCGTCAGGCGATGGGCGATCGTACCCTTGGCCGGTTATATCCTCCTGGTTTATTTCGTTTCTCTGGTCAGGAGGCCCGTGCCGAAAAGGATTGGTGGCGGCTGAAAATAACAGTTGCCCCCTCAGGGGGGATAGGGGGGGAAGACCCGAATGCCGGCGTGGATACGCCTTTTGCTATTCCTCCCGGGCTGCCTCTTTCTCACGGGCTGTTGGGACCTGGAGGAGGTCGACCACCGCGCATTTGCCACCACCATCGGCATCGACGCGGCGCCGCGCGGCCGGGTCCTGCTGAGCGCCCAGATCCCCATGCCGCAGCGGATGCTCCCACCCGGTTCCCAAGGGGGCCGGACAGGCAAGACCTTTAACACCGTCGCCATCACGGGGGAGACCGTGCGGGACGCCTTTGGGGCCATGCAGACCAAGGCTTACCGGTGGTTGGTGATCCAGCAGAACAAATCGGTGGTGCTCGGGGAGGCCGCGGCTCGGGCGGGGGCCACCCGCTACATGGACTGGCTGAGCCGCAGCCCCAAGGCGCCGCCGCAGGCCCTGGTCTACGTGGCCGACGGCCGGACGGCCAGGGAGATCCTGGATTTCTCCCCGCAGCAGGAAACCCTGCCGGGGCTCCAGTTTATCCGGTCGGCCGAGACGGAGTCCAAATACCAGACGAACCATGTCCCCGTCTGGCTATTTCGCCAGAAACTCGTCCACAAGAGCAAAGACCCGTACGCGCCCCTCATCGGCCTGGACGAACACCAGGGCCACTATGTCCAGGCCGGGCTGGCGGTCTTCAGCAGCGACCGCCTGGCGGGCAAGCTCGGCCTGGACGAGACCGCCATGTTCAGTCTCTTGACGAGCCATGCGCATGCGGGTGTCCTGAGCGTCGCCCTGCCCGCGGGCGGCCGGCTTACGCTGCGCAATTTTCGCGGCACGACGGAGATCGAGGCGCTGGCCGTCCGGGGCATGCCCTTTTTCGTGCTGCGTGTCAAGGTGAGCGGGGCGATCACGGAGATGACCAGCGGGCGCACGAGGTTGGCGCCCCGGGACGTCGAGGGGCTGGAGCGGGCCGTCGTCCGCCATCTCCGCCCGCGCCTGGCGGCGGTCGTGCGCAAGCTCCAGCGCTGGAACGCCGATGTGATCGATCTCGGCGAGCAATTGCGCGTGCAACGGCCGGCTCTCTGGCGGAGGATCGACTGGCGGGCGGTATACCCGGCGGCCGGGGTACGGGTGGAGGTAGAGGCGGAGATCAAGAAGAGCGGGGTGTTTTGACTCGAACATGACTGAAGACAGGGTCATCCATGGAGCGGCCGTCGGCCTGGCGGCGGGGCTGTTCAAGAACCTCCTCAACCTGCTCCTGCAGCGGTTGGGTTTGATCGTGAACCCTATCTGCCATTATGCCGCGGGGATGTTCCTGCCGCGATCCGAGGTATGCACCCCGGCGGGCATTGCCGTCGGCTGGCTTGCGGACCTTATCCTCAGCGCAATCCTGGGTATCTTTTTTCTCTATTATCTGGCGGGCACGGGAAGCCGGTGTCCGGTTATCAAAGGCGCAATCTTCGGCGCCGCCGGTTGGTTCGCGCTCTACGGCGGGTTGACGAAGCTGGGCATTACCTGCGTGCGGGACGATCGCGCCGTATATAGCCTGATCCAGTTCGCCCTCCATGTGATCTTCGGACTGAGCTTGGGGTTATTGGTGCGATGGCGGACCTCCAACCCAACGCATAAGCGCTAAAACTCCATCTCCGCGCTATCCTTTTACACCGACGCCGGAGAAGTACCCCCTATCTTATCACGCCGTAATTGAGGATCTCGACCTTGACCCGGAAATCCGCCTCGATCCGCGGGTAAACCTCCCGCCAATCATGCTTGAGCCAGTAGTCGTTGTGCCGGGCGCGCACCTTGTCGCCCAGCCCCAGCGGGTCGCAGTTGGCCCGCCGGAGCTTGGCCCAGATACCCTCGTACATTCTTCGCGCATGCCCGGCGGTTATCCGTTCGACCCGGGCGAGTACCTTTTCCGTCACGGGGTAGCCCATCTGGAACTCCTCCAAGAGCCCGGTTAAGGAAACCTCGTAGGAAGCCCGCGGGGCGTCCCGGCCCACCTCCAGCTTGAGCTTGGCCCTACCGCCGATGAACCTGACGACCATCTTGCGCTTGCCCCTGGCCAGGCGGGAAGCGGGGACGGCCAATAGATGATCGGCGGGATCGCCCCGCAGGACGCCGAGCAGGTAGGTCTCATCCACGTCCAGCTCGCCGGCGTACTTGTCGTCCCTGAACAGGGCCGCGCCCAGGACGATCGCCCGGGTCTTGGTGGCTTTGACCAGGGGCAGGATGGGATCTAGCCCGGGGGCGTAATAACGGGTAAAAAAGCTGCTGATATTGGTATTGGGGATACTGCCGTTCTCAACGGCCTGATCGAAGAGTCTCGAGAGGTAGATGCCGGGCAGGGGCAGTTGCGGCCATTTCACCGCCTTTTTATAAAAATCGAAAGCCGTGCCCTTGACGACGACGAGCCGGGCCAGGACGGGATTGATGGGATCGCGCACCAAGACATCGAGGTAATCCAGGATGCCGCGCCTGGCCATGGCCTCGCCAAAGGCGATCTGCTCCAGCTTGCCCGACTGCAGGCGCCCGGTCGATTGCAGGAAGAGCTTTTCCCGTCCCTCGCGCGGGGTCGAGACGACTGTCGCGCGGAGCCTCGGTTTCGGCTGTCCGCCCGCCTGCAACGAGGGAGTGGTGATGCTATAGAGGATTTGGCCATTGGGGCGCGCGTCCACGCCGACGTTCACGATGTACTCGATTCGTTCCACGACCCGCTGGTCCCAGCAGCCGCAGGCCATGCAGAGCAGGAGCAAGAGCATCAAAGCACAAGCATGCTTCACCCCCGCACCCCTCTCAGCGCCGCGGCGAGCCAGACCAGGGCGGGCCAGAGGATGCCGATTACGAACATGCCCGCCGTGCCGGTGTAGTTGGTCAGGACCAGGACCCGGTCGAACCGCGTGATCGGCAGGACGGCCAGGAAGACCAGCGCGACCAGGATGGCCAAGAGTATCCGGTACGGCAGGCGCGGGAAGATCTCTACGGCGGCAAGCTGGGTGGCGATGAGGTAGGCCCCGGCGGAGGACCCCATGGCCGGGAGCCAGATCATGATGAAGTAGATGTCCAGCCGCTCAATGACGGGCGCCTGCAGGGTGCGGACCAGGTTGAGGAGGGGGAAGACCTGCTTGATCACGAACTCCTCGCCGAAGAATGCGATGGTGAAGACGGTGTACGTGGTGACGACCAGGGCCGTGATCCCCACGGCGGCCAGGGCGGCGCGTCCCGCCTTTTCACGCACCCACGGGTAGACGACCAGGAGCAGCTCGAACCCAACGAAACCGAAGGTCAGCCTGAACATGGTCTGGAGAAAAGCCGTGGTCTTAAAGGAGAGGAGAGGCTGGAGGAACGTCCATGACGCCTCCCTGCTGGCTGCCAGCATCATGCCGATGAGGGCCAGGATGGCGATGTAGACGAAGGTGTCGAACCTGGCCGCGGTCTTGAGGCCCTTGGCCGCGAGGTAGACGACGGGCGCGATTAGGATCGCGGCCACGACCGTAAAGGGTGTTATCCGGAAAAAAAAGACCTTCATGACCTGGATGTAAAGCGCGAAATGGGTGACAGTCAATCCGAAAAGCGCGGCCAGGAGGAGGAGGTTGAAGGCCGTACCGATAAAGGTGCCGAAAACCCGCCGGTGGACGGTCAGGATGGAGGACTGGAACCGGCCGCAAAGGGCGGTGACGATCATGACACCCAAAAAGGTCAGAAAGCCGACGGCAAGCACCAGCCACCAGCCGGCGTGCCCCAGGCGCTCCACGGCGTGGCGGGGAAGGCCGAAGATACCCAGGCCCAACTGCGCGCTGATGAGGAAGACCGTGAGCTGGCCCGGGGAGATATTATGCTGCGGCGTGTCAGCCATCGCCGCGCCCCTTTCCGCGATACGGGTCGACGGGCCGGGCCGTCTGCGGCCGCGGCCCCTGGACCTGATGCGGCGCGCGGATGAAGGTGTCCTTGAGGTTCTTGAGCTGCAGGGGGGCAAGAGGCGCGAAGTAGGGCTGGCCGAGCGACTCCAGACTCAGGAGATGGGCCAGGAGGAAAGCCCCGCCCGCCAGCAACCCGACAATGCCGAAGATGGACGAGAGGATGATGACGGGGAAACGGATCAGGCGTAGGGCCAGGCCCATCTCGTAGGCGGGCACGACGAAACTCGCCACCGCCGTCACGCCCACGACGATGATCATCACGTTGCTAACGATGCCGGCCGCGACGACCGCCTGGCCGATGACCAGGCCGCCCACGATGCCGATGACCGGGCCGATGTAGGAAGGCAGCCTGATGGACGCCTCGCGGATCAGCTCGATGATGAACTCCATGATCACGGCCTCGACCACGGGCGGGAAAGGCACCTTGCTCCTGGCCTGGACCACCGAGGTCAGGAGCGACCAGGGGACGGCCTCGTAATGAAAGGTCAAGATGGCGATGTAAAAGGACGGGAGAAAGATGGCCATGAAGATGGCGAGGATGCGGCTGAAACGGAGGAACGAGGCCACGATCCAGTTGGTGCTGTAGTCGTCGAAGGCCTGGAAGTACTGGAAGAAGTTCACGGGTACCGTGAGGACCACGGGTGTGCCGTCCGTGAAGACGAGTATCCTACCCTCGAGAAGGTTGGCCGCGGCCCTGTCCGGCCGCTCGGTGGCCTGATATTGGGGAAAGGGGGAGAAAACGTTCTCCTTCGTCAACTGCTCGATGTAGCCCGAGGCCTGGATGGCGTCAAAGTCGATCTCGCGCAGGCGTTTTTCGAGTCGCAAGAGCAGTTCCGGCCGGGCGACGCCCTCGAGATAAGCAATGGCGACCGTGGTGCGCGAGCGTTGCCCCAGGGTCAGCTCCTTGAATTTGAGCCGCGGCGTGCGGAGCCTCTTGCGCAGGAGGGCCGTGTTGATGCGGAGGTTTTCGATGAACCCCTCGTGGGGCGCGCGGACGTTCCGCTCCGTCAAGGGTTCCTCGACCGACCGTTTTTCCCAGCCCTTGAGCTCAAAGGCCAGGGCGTGGGGCCAGCCCTCCACGGCGAGCAGGGCAAAGCCGGAGACGAGGTCCTGGAGCCCGTCCTCGAGCTGGGAGACGGGCTTGATGGTGGCGACGGGAAAGGCCGCGCCCGGATCGGCCAGTTCCTTCCCTTTGGCCGAGAGGAGCAGCGGCAGGAGATCCCGTTGCAGAAGGTCCTGGTTGATCAGGCCGTCAAAGTGGTAGAGGCAGGCTTCCTCGCCGCTTACTAGTTTGAAGCGGCGCTGCACCAGATCGGGGCAGTCCTGGAGCCGCTCCTCCATATCGGCCAGCACCTCAGTGAAATCGCGGTCAAAGCCGTCCGTGCCCCCGCTGCCGCCCCCGTTCCCCGCCCGCTCCCCGCGCCTGCGCCGGAAGTAGCTCCCCACGCCCCGCCCTCCCTGTCTGTAGCCGCGTATAGTATGCGCCGGCGGCGGCTTTTCGCGCGGGTGGATTGGGCTTTTGGGGGAATAGGGCTGGTGGCGTTTGAACCGAGGCGCAATGTCTCCGCAGGGGCGCACGGCTGTGCGCCCCTATCGGAGAACATGGACGGGGATTGACAGGATCAGGCGTCTGTCGACGAAACGATAGCCTACCCGGCGGACCCGGACGGCATCGGTGCCGTGCCGGTGGCGGAAATATGGCCCGCTCCCATGGCGGTCCGGCGTTTTTTCACGAACCGCTCCATCCTGGCCAGGGCCTCCTTGATGTTTTCCAGCGAGGAGGCATAGGAGCAGCGCACGTGCTGCCGGCCGGAGGGGCCGAAGGCCTCGCCCGGCACCACCGCCACCTTTTCCTCCCGCAGGAGTTCCTCGGCAAAGGCCAGGCCGTCGAGGCCGGTCGAGGCCACCGAGGGGAAGGCGTAAAAGGCTCCCTGCGGCTCGAAGCAGTCGAGGCCGAGCGCGTTGAGCCCCTTGACGATCACCCTGCGCCTGCGGTCGTACTCCGCCACCATGCGCCGCCTTTCGGTCTCGCCGTTGCGCAGCGCCTCCACGGCCGCCTTTTGCGCGGTGATCGGCGCACAGAGCATGGTGTACTGGTGCACCTTGGTCATGGCGGCGATGATCTCCTCCGGGCCCACGGCGTAACCGAGGCGCCATCCCGTCATGGCGTAGGCCTTGGAAAAGCCGTTCAGGAGCACGGTCCTCTCCTGCATGCCGGGCAGGGCGGCAAAACAGGTGTGTGTGCCGCTGTAGGTGAGATGCGCGTAGACCTCGTCGGAGAGTACGACGAGATTGTGGCGCGACACCACCTCGGCCACGCTGAGGAGGGAACGCCGATCCATGATGGCGCCGGTGGGGTTGTTGGGGTAGGAGAGGATCAACACCTTTGTGCGGGGGGTCACCTTCGCTTCCAGTTCAGCGGCGTCGAGGCGGAAGCCGTTGGCCGCGGTCGTGGGCACCTGCACGGGTTCGCCGCCCGCCAGGTAGGCACAGGGGCCGTACGCCACGTAACAGGGCTCGGGCACGATCACCTCGTCACCTGGTTCCAGGAGAACACGGAGGGCCAGATCCACGGCCTCGCTGACCCCCACGGTGACCAGCACCTGCCCCTTTGGCCGGTAGGACAGGCCGTACAGATGCTCGAGGTCCCGGGCAATCTCCTCCCTGAGCTCCAGGAGGCCAAAGTTGGAGGTGTACATGGTAAAACCCTTTTCCAGGGAGTAGAAACAGGCCTCGCGGATGTGCCACGGGGTGACGAAATCCGGCTCCCCTATGCCAAGCGAGATCACGCCGCGCATCTCGGTGACCAGGTCGAAAAAGCGCCTGATGCCCGAGGGAGGGAGCGCGGCGACACGGTGGTTGACGCCGATCGATACGGTCACGGCGAGATCGCCAGCCTTTCCTGCCTCTCCTCGTCCTCAAAGAGCACGCCCTCCTGCTTGTAGCGCTTGAGGACGAAATGCGTGGCGGTGCTGGTGACGTTCTCCAGGGTGGCCAGCTTTTCCGAGACAAAGCGGGCCAGTTCCTTCAGGTTGGGGGCCGTCACCTGGACGCACAGGTCGTATGCGCCGGACATGAGATAGACGGACCTGACCTCGGGAAAGAGGTAGATGCGGCGCGCCACGTCGTCAAAACCTACGTCGCGCTGGGGTGTGACCTTGACCTCGATGAGGGCGCTGACCATGTCGATCTCGGTCTTTTCCCAGTTGACCATGGCCCGGTACTTAACGATGATCCGGGCTTTTTCCAGGGCCGCGATCTCCTTTCGCACCTGATCCTCGGTCATTTCGAGCATGACCGCGATCTCCGCCGGGTCGGCCCGGTCGTCCTCCTGCAGGATCTCGAGGAGCGCGCGCACCTTCTCCGCGGCGAGTTTCCCCCCTGCGGCCGCCGCGCCCGTTTCCCTCTCTGCCATCTCCAACGCTCCTTTTTACGGTTGTAGAAACAGATGGATGCCAAGCAGGATTCCCGGCCCGCAGCGCGAATTCCCTTGCCGAATGCGCCGTCGCGGCAAGCCCACTGTCCGGAGGAGGGATATGATGGCCAAGTCCGCCAATAAGGGAAATCCCAAAGACAACAAGAAGAAACCCAAAAAGAGCAAGTAGGGAAGGCCCGGGTGACCGGGCTTTTCCATGATCGGATCAGCCTTCCGCCGTCTTCCCGCGACGCGCCAGTCCCACGCCGTATTCGAGCGAGTCGACCAGGGCGCGCCAGGAAGCCTCGATGATGTTCTCCGAGACCCCGACCGTGCCCCAGCTCGTGCTGCCGTTCGTGGTCTCGATGAGCACCCTGACCTTGGCGGCCGTTCCCCTGTTCTCCTCCAGGACGCGGACCTTGTAATCCACGAGCCTGAGGTGGGCGATCTCGGGGTAGAACCTGGTGAGGGCCTTGCGGATGGCGCCGTCCAGGGCGTTGACGGGTCCATCGCCCTCGGCCGCCGTGAGTTCCTCCTCGCCGTCCACCTTTACCTTGATGGTGGCCTCGGAAAAAACGGGTTGATCCCCGTGTTTTTCCACGATGATGCGGAAACCCTCGAGGTCGAAGGATTTGGCGTGATCGTTGAAGGCCTTGCGGATCAGGAGTTCGAATGAGGCCTCGGCCGCCTCGAACTGGTAGCCGAGGTGCTCGAGATCCTTGAGCGTCCGGGTGAGAGCCGTCACTTCGGGCGCGTCCTTGGTCAGGGCGGGGTAGTGCTCCTTGGCCTTTTCCAGGATGCTGCTCCGCCCCGCTTGGTCCGAGAGGAGGATGCGCCGGCTGTTGCCGACCGCCTCGGGCCGCACGTGCTCGAGGGTGTGGGGGTTCTTGCGCACCGCGTCCACGTGCATCCCGGCCTTGTGGGCAAAGGCGCTGGCGCCCACGTACGGCTGGCGTTCGTCGTGATGCAGGTTGGAGAGCTCCGAGATCAGGCGCGAGGTCTCGGTGAGGTTCGCGAGATGGGGGGCGGCGGCGCAGTCAAGGCCGAGTTTGTAGACGAGGGTCGGGAGAATGGTGGAGAGGTTGGCATTGCCGCAGCGTTCGCCGTAGCCGTTGAAGGTGCCCTGCACCTGCGCGGCGCCGGCCTCGACCGCCAGCACGGAGATGGCTGCGGCCATGCCAGTGTCGTTATGGATATGGACGCCGAGCGGCACGCTGATGCGCTCGCGCGCCCTTTCGAGGGCCGCCAGGGCCGCACGGGGCAAGGTCCCGCCGTTGGTGTCGCAGAGCACGATCCAGTCGGCGCCGCCTCGTGCCGCGCTCGCCAGGGTAGCCAGGGCATACTCGGGATCGTCGGCGAATCCATCGAAGAAATGCTCGGCGTCGTAGACGACCTCGCGCCCGGAAGCCTTGAGGTGGGCCACCGAGTCCTCGATCAGCGCCAGATTTTCCTCGGGCCCCACCCTGAGCACCTCGGCCACGTGCAGGAGCCAGGACTTGCCAAAGATGGCCACCACCGGGGTCTCAGCGGCCAGGAGGTTGGCCAGGGTCGGATCCTCGGTGGGCCTGTTCGACGGCCGGCGCGTGCTGCCAAATGCCACCAGGCGGCTGTGCCGCAGGGAAAGGCGGCTCGCCTGGGCAAAGAACTCCAGATCGCGGGGATTGGCCCCGGGCCAGCCGCCCTCCACGTAGTCCAGCCCGAGCGCGTCAAACTGGCGCACCAGGCGGATTTTGTCCTCGGCCGAGAAAAAAACCCCTTCGCCCTGAGCGCCGTCGCGCAAGGTGGTGTCGTAGATCGTGATCCGCCGCGCACCGTTCTTTTCTGACTGCATAATGACCGCCCCAGAGGGTATTTCTATAATTCTATCCCGGGGCGGAGGGTATGTCAAGGAGTAAATCTGTCCAACGCCGCCTGTTCCCGCAGGCGGCGCAGGCCTTCCTGGATGGCCCTGGCCCGGACCTCGCCGATGCCCTCCACCTCGTCCAGGTCGTCGGTCGTGGCGGCGAGGATCTTTTGCAGGCCGCCAAAGACCTCGATCAGGTTGTCGATCACGGGGGTGGGCAGGCGGGGGATCTTGCGCAGCAGGCGGTAACCCCTGGCCGAGACGGGGGTTTCCGGGCTGATGCCGGGTGGATGGCCCAAGAAGCGGAGGATGACGTTGGCATCCAGCAGATCCTCGGCCGTCACCTCGGCCAACTCGGCGCGGATGGCGGCGGCGTCGTTCTCCTCGCCCGCCGCGGCATAGTCCCTGAGGACATAAAAACCCTCGTCCTCCACGTCGGAGAGCAACTCCTCCAATTGCATGCTGACCAGCCGCCCCTCGGTGCCGAGCTCGCAGATATAGAGCTCGATCTCGGCGGCGATGCGGGCCACCACCTCGGCCCGCTGGACGGCCGTGCAGACGTCGCCAACCGTGGCCGCGTCCTCGAATTCCAGGGCGCTCAGGTTCGCGAGGGTCTTTTGCAGCACCGTCCGGTAGCGCTCCAGGGTCTGCAGCGCCTGGTTGGCCTTGACCAGGATGGTGCCGATCTCGCGCAGGACGTAGCGCTGGCCGCCCTTGTAGAGGGTGATGATGTTGCGCCGTTGCGAGATGGCGATGACCAGTTCGTTCGTTTGCACGGCGGCCCGTTCGGCCGTGCGGTGCCTCGTGCCCGTCTCGCTCGTGGGGATCATGGGATCGGGGGTGAGATGGGCGTTGGCGACGAGGATCCGCTGCGCGTCGCCGCTCAGGATGATGGCTCCGTCCATCTTGGCCAGTTCGTAGAGGCCGGACGGATCGAGGTCGGTGTTGAGGCGGAAACCGCCGTTGACGATGCGCTCGATCTGCTCGCTGTCGCCGACCACGATCAGGGCCCCGGTCCGGGCGCGCAGGATGTTTTCGAGCCCCTCGTAGAGGCGGGTGCCCGGCGCCACCAGGCGCAGCGTGCGCATGAGCGCCTCCTGTTCCTGCGTGCGTGCCACTCGATCACCTCCCCAAGGCCGTTGCGGCCAGGGCTTCCCCCACCGTGCGCACGGGGACGAGTTCCAGGCCAGGTGCGATGCCGCGGTATTCGCCGCGCGGCACGACGGCCCGGGTGAAACCAAGGCGGGCCGCCTCGGCCAGCCTGCGGCCGGCGGCGCGCACCGGGCGGACCTCGCCCGCCAGGCCCACCTCACCAAAGGCGACGGTCTCCGCGGGTATGCTCTTCCCGCCCAGGCTCGAGGCCACCGCGAGGGCCACCGCCAGGTCGGCCGCGGTCTCGTTCAGACGCAGGCCTCCGGCCAGGGAGACGTAAACGTCCTGGTTGGCCAGGTTCAGGCCCAGCCTGCGCTCGAGCACGGCCAGGACGAGCGAGACGCGGTTGTAATCGAGGCCGGTGACCAGCCGCCGGGGCGTGCCGTAGCCCGTGCCCGCCGCCAGGGCCTGCAGCTCGAGGAGGAGCGCCTGTGTGCCCTCGAGGCCCGGCAGGACGATGGTGCCCGGCTCGCCAACCGCGCGGTCCGCCAGGAAGACGGCGGACGGATTGGCCACCTCCACGAGGCCGTTCTCCTCCATGGCCAGCATGGCCAGTTCGTCCGTGGAGCCAAAGCGGTTCTTGGCCGCCCGGAGCAGGCGGTAGGGATACCGCCTCTCGCCCTCGAGGTAGAGCACGGTGTCCACCATGTGCTCGAGCACCTTGGGCCCGGCCAGGGCGCCGGTCTTGGTGATGTGGCCCACGAGAAAGACCGTCACACCGGTCTCCTTGGCCAGGCGCAGGAACTCCCCGGCGCAGGCCCGCACCTGGCCGACGCTGCCGGGCACGCCGGTCAAGCCCTCGGCCCGCGCCGTCTGGATGGAGTCCACGACGGCCAGGGCCGGCCGGGCTTTTTCCACCTGGGCCAGGATCGCCTCGACCCCGGTTTCGCCCAGGACGTACAGCCCCTCCGCCAGTGCACCGAGGCGCTCGGCCCGCAGCCGCACCTGGGGGGGTGACTCCTCGCCGCTGACGTAGAGCACCTTGCCGTGCAGCCTGGAGAACTCCGCCGCGTGCTGCAGGAGCAGGGTCGATTTACCGACGCCCGGATCGCCGCCCAAAAGGAGCAGTGAGCCCGGCACCAGGCCGCCGCCCAGCACCCGGTCGAACTCCGGCATGCCGCTCTTGAGCCGCCGCTCCGTCCCGGCGGGTATTTCCGCGATCGGCCGCGGCGCGTTCCCCCCCTCGGGCCGGGCCCGCTCCGCGCGGGCCGGAACGACCTCGACCTCTTCGACCAGGGTGTGCCAGGCGCCGCATCCCGGGCATCTGCCGAGCCACCCCGCGGACTCGTAGCCGCAGTCCTGGCAGTGGAACCTGGATCTCACCCTCGCCATCGCCGACGCCTCCCAAATGCTCGAACAAGCACGAACACCACCGCGGCGGCCGCGGCCAGGAGCCAGGAAAAGAGGCCCACCCGGGCGGCGAAGGCCTCCCAGCCCTCGCGCAGGAGCGCGCCGCCCACGACGAGTAGCGCGGCGTGCAGGGCTATACCCGCGGCCATGCCGCCAAAGGACAGACCGGGCCGCAGGCCGGCCATGCCCGCGGCCAGGGCGATGCCCGACCTGATCACGGCCAGGAAGCGCGAGCCTATGATGAGCCAGAGTCCGTAACGGTCGAACCAGGCCTCGAGCCGGGCCAGCCGGGCCTCGGGGAGCAGCCGGGCAAAGAAGGGTCTCCGCAGGAGAGGGCGGCCGCAGAGCTTGCCCAGGAAGAAGAGGACTGCCGCGGCCAGCATCGTGCCGGTAAAAGCGGCCAAGACGGGCCAGGCAAGAGAGAATCCCCGCCGGCCGGCCACAACCCCCCCCGCCACGAAGGACAGGTCGCCCGGGAAGGGTGGAAAGACGACCTCGATCAGGCCGGCAAGGAAGAGGGCGGCGAGCAGGCTCGTGATGGAGATGCGGTCCATGCCGGAGAGGAGATCCTGGAACAAGTCCAATGGCGCACCGTCCTCGGGGCGGGCGGCCCCGCCGTCTATGGTAATTCTACCACGGCCATCATGGGAAAGGAAGGAGGATACTTACGCGGCCGCCCGTCCCGGACGGCCGTTCTTGGGGGCCAGGATCAGGCCGGAGCCGGCCAGGACCATCGCGAAGCCCGCGATTTGCGCCATACCCAGACGTTCGCCCAGAAAGAGGGCGGCCAGGCCCATGGTCACCAGGGGCTCGCTCATGCTCAGGATGGAGGCGGAAGTGGAGCCGATGAGCTCCAGGCCCTTGAAGAAGCAGAGGATGGCGCCGGCCGTGGAGAAGACGACGATGCCGGCCACCGGCCACCACACGGCCGGGGAGAAGGCAAAGGACAGCCCGCCCCCGGCGAGGCCGGCGGCCAGGAAGGACAGGCAGGCGAAGAGCGAGACGAAGGCGCTGGTGGCCAAGGGGGGGAGATCCTTGACCAGGCGCCGGCCCAGCACGATGTAACAGGAGTACACGGCCGCCGCCCCGCAGGCCATGGCGGCGCCGAGCGGATCGATCCCCGCCGGGCCGACTCCCAGGGCCAGCGCCAGGCCGGCAAAGCTCAAAAGGAGCGCGACGGCCGTCCCGGCGGCCGGCCGCTCGCGGTCGCAGGCCATGGTGAGCAGCGCAACGAGGATGGGGTAGGTATAGAGGAGGAGGGCGGTGAGCGAGGCTGAGATGCGGCGCAGGGCGTAAAAATACAGGCTGGATTGGAGGGCGTAGAGCACGCCCAGGAGGAGGAGGATCGAGAGCCGCCGCACGCCCACGGCCGGCCTCCCGCCACCGGCCAGGAGAAAAACGAAAAGCGCCCCGGCCGCCAGGGCGAAACGGACGAAGAGCAGGGTCGGGATGCCGATCCCGCCCTGGTAGGCATAGCGCGCCAGGATGGGCATGAGCCCGAAACCCGCCGCGGAGAAAACGACCAGGAACATGCCGAGAAGGCGCCGGTCCATCCGCTGATCCCACCGATCCCGCATATTTCCATCGGGAGTTCTGGGCGGCGCTTGTTTTTCCTGCAAGCTCTCGTTTTCTCTGTGCTGAACCTGCCGAGCCACGGATAGGGATCTCATAGCTTTGCCAAGCCAAGACATACTATTGAGCGTGAGGAAAAACAAGCTGGCGGAACCAGAAAACCGTCTGCATACCCAGGTCTTGCCCGGCAGGGCGGCCCGTTATGCCTGGCTCGCGATACTTTGCGCGGCCGCCGCCCTGCTCTTGGCCTTGGCCGCCCCCCTCCCCCCGGGCCAAATCCCCTTGGCCACCGTCCTCTACGACCGCCAGGGCAACCTCCTCGCCACCCTCTGCGCCGAGAACAGGCAGCCCATCCCCCTGGCCGAGGTGCCCGACTTTTTGCGGCGGGCCGTCATCGCCACCGAGGACGCGGGATTCTACCGCCACGGCGGCATCTCGCCGCGGGGCATCCTGCGGGCGGCCTGGCGGGATCTGACAAAGGGGCGCATCGTCGAGGGCGCCAGCACCATCACCCAGCAACTGGCTCGTATCACCTATCTGAACCAGCGCCGCACCCTCTGGCGCAAGCTGGCCGAGGTATTCTACGCCTTCAAGCTGGAACTCCACTGCAAGAAGGACGAGATCCTCTCGCGTTACCTGAACCAGGTTTATTTCGGCGAGGGCGCGTACGGGGTCAAGGCCGGGGCCGAGGCTTACTTTGCCCGCGCGCCGGGGGAATTGAACCACGCGGAGCAGGCTTTCCTGGCCGGGGTCCTCCAATCCCCGGCTGACTACAATCCCTGGCGGCACCCGGCGGCAGCCCGGCGCCGCATGACGCAGGTGCTGGACCGCATGCGGGCCTGCCGCGAGCTGGAGGCCGGCGAGGCCGGGCGGCTCCTGGCTCTGCCGCTCCGCTTTCGGCGGCCCGCGGCCAAAAAGATGCAGGCGCCCTATTTCGTCGCGTACGTCAGGGATTTCCTGGCGGGGCTCCTCCCCGAGGGCGCGGCCGGGGTCTACCGCGCCGGGCTGCAGGTCCAGACCACCCTCGATCTAGAGGCGCAGGCCGCGGCCGAGGCCGCCCTGGCGCGCCTGGACGCCCTGGGCCCCGGCGGCCCGCAGGGCTGCTTGGCGGCGCTGGAGCCGGGGACGGGGGCAATCAGGGCGCTCGTCGGGGGAAGGGATTTCGCGCGTTCGCCCTTTAACCGCGCGACCCAGGCGCGGCGGCAGCCTGGTTCCGCCTTCAAACCCGTCGTCTACGCGCACGCCCTGGAACGCGGCTACACCCTGGCCACCCTGAAGAGCTGCGAACCCCATGCCTTTCGCCAGGGCAACGCGGCCTACTACCCCACGGACGCGGGCCGGCCGTTCCACGAGGCCGAGCTCTCGCTGAGGGATGCCCTGGCCTCGTCCTGCAACGTGGTGGCGGTGACGCTCGGCGCCGAATTGGGGCCGGAAGAGATCGCGGCCTTTGCCCGCAAGCTCGGCCTGGAATCGCCCCTGCGGCCGTACCTCTCCCTCTCCCTGGGAACGAGCGAGGTCAAGCCCCTGGAATTGGCCGCGGTTTACGCCGCCTTTGCCAACGGGGGCATGCGCGTCAAACCCTTTGGCGTGTCATCCGTGCGCACCGCGGACGGACGCCTGCTCTACCGCGTGCGGCCCGCCCCGGAACGGGCGATCGGGGAGAGCACGGCCTTTCTCCTGACACAGGCTCTGGCCGGGGTCTTCGGTCCCGGGGGTACCGCGCAGGGCTTGCTGCCCGGACGGCCCGCCGCGGGCAAGACCGGCACCTCGGACGGCAACCGCGACGCCTGGTTCGCCGGCTACACGCCGGATCTAGCCGCGGTGGTCCACATCGGCCACGACCTGGGCAACCGTCCCCTGACCGGCTCCGGGGGCAGCTTGGCCGCGCCGATCTGGGCCGACTTCATCCGCCGCGCCCTGCACGGCCGGCCGGCCGTGGAGTTCCGCCGCCCCCACAGCGTGCTCGACCTGCACGTGTGCGCCGAGACGGGGCTCCTGCCTACCGCAGCCTGTCCCGTGAGGGAGGAGTATTTCGCCCGGGGTACCGAGCCGGCGGCCGTCTGCGCCAAACATCAGCTCGTCCGCATCCTCGTCTGCCAGAGGAGCGGCCTCCTGCCCGGCCCCTACTGCCGGCGCTACGAGGCAAGGGATTTCCGCCCCGGCGCGGAGCCGCTCGAGATCTGCCGGGTCTGCCGGGGGGGCCTCCTCGACTGGCTGGAGAATCTCTTCAAACGCCCGGCCGGGACGCGCCCGCAAGCCGAGGAGGAGGAGGAGGAGGACGACGACGACGACGATATACCCGGGCCGTTCCGGCGCGAACGGCCCCGGATCCCGAGGCCGGGGCGGGGGCGGCGGAGGGGATGGCCGTAATCACCGCCCCGCCACTTCCTCGATCCGCCTCCCGCCCACGTACAGCTCCTCCGCTACGGCGGAGCCGCCCCTGACCCGCACCACGAGGTAGCTGTCCTCGTCCTCCGCATGCTCGCGGTAGGCGGACTCGGCCGCGGGCGCGATCCCCTCGTTCAGGTAGTAGCGGCCAAAGGGTAAGGCAAATGTGGAAAGCGGTATCCCGGCGTCGGCGGCGATGTCGGGGCGCGGATTATATGGACGCGTCATCCTGAGCCGCAGGAAGGGCACGCCGCGTGGCCTGTCCGCCACGAGCCTGGCGAGGTGGGCAAAGCCGTCGCGCTCCACGACGAGCACGGCGTAGACCGTCTGCCCCTCGGCGGGAGTTAAGCGCGGCTCTACAGGCACTTTTTCCTGCAAAAGGGAAATATCCAGGTATCGCCCGCGGAAAGCGTCGTACGGGTCGACCGGCCGGGTGCGGAATTTGAACGCGCTGCCGAAACGCAACGAGAAAACCCTGGGGCTCGTAGGGGATGTGGTAGGTCTGGTGGACCAGGGCCATGACCGCGCCGACCGCCAGCGAGAGAAAGGCCGCGGCCCCCTCGCGCCAGGCCAGCGACGCCGCGCGCCGCAAGAGCGCCCAGCCCGCCAGGGCCTGGGCCAGGAGGAGCAGCCCCAGGCTGAGCATGGTCCTTGCCAGGCGCGACAGCCCGCTCCAGTTGTGCGCGAGCAGGAGAATGATCCCGAGCCCTGAAAGGATCGCCCCCAGCGCGCCGCAGACGGCCACGGCCGTCCTGGCCCCGGCGCGCCGTTCCAGGGGGCCGTAGTAATCGCGCAGAGCCTGCGCGTCCCGGTCCGCGAGCACACCCTTGCCGACCAGGACGGGCAGCTCCCCGTAGAGCCAGCGCAGATGATCCCTGGCCATGGGATCCCCCCCGCGGTTGTTCTTTTGGTCAACAATTCCGCATTCTTTGCGTTAATCCTGCCGGGTGGCTAGCAAGGAACGATCCATGCGCCCGCCACCGCCCGGATATCCGGCGGGCTCTTTGTCCGTCTCTGCCATGGGTGAATCACCGGCAGGGGAATGGTGTAAAAGGCAGAATACATGGATGAGTCGGCAAGATCGGCCGTCCAAGCGTGATGGCGCTTTGGGTGGGTTAATGCATGCTCACCGAACAACAGATCCTCGGCTCCCTCCTCGCCATGGCCAAAGCGGACGAACGCATCCGCGCCGCGATCCTCAACGGCTCGCGGGCGAACCCGCGCGCGCCGCGCGATTTCTTCCAGGATTACGACGTCGTCTTCCTCGTGACCGATGTGGACGCCTTCGTCCGCAGCCGCGGCTGGATCGAACGCTTTGGCGAGCTCATGATCATGCAGACGCCGGATGAGATGGGCGATCCTCCGCCGCAAGGAGCGGACTGCAAGTTCACCTACCTCATGCAGTTCGCGGACGGCAACCGCATCGACCTGACCTTTTACGATGTTGCGAAGCTTGGCGGGATGCGGCGGGACAGCCAGAGCCTGCTGCTCCTGGACAAGGACGGCGTGGTCGAGCCTTTTCTCCCGCCGAGCGAGGCGGATTACCTGCCAAAACCTCCGAGCGCCAAGGAGTTCGCCGACTGCTGCAACGAGTTCTGGTGGGTCTGCACGTACGTGGCCAAGGGGCTGTGGCGGATGGAGCTGCCTTACGCCAGGCACATGCTTGAGGTCCCGGTCAGGGGGATGCTGTACAAGATGCTGGACTGGCACATCGGCGTCAGGACCGGCTTTGCCGAGAACCCGGGCAAACACGGCAAGTACTATCAGCGCCACCTCGAGCCGGAGCTCTGGGCCAAGTTGCTGGAGACTTACCCCGGCGCGGATTTCGGGGAGACTTGGCGGGCGCTCTTTACGATGGGCGATCTCTTCCGCCTCGCCGCGGCGGGTGTGGCCGGGCATTTCGGCTACGCTTACCCCCGCGAAGACGACCGCCGCGTCACGGCCCACCTGGCTCATATCAGGGAACTGCCGCAGGACGCGAAGGAAATGTACTGATTTCAAGGCAACGAATTTAACTATGGCGCATCGATGATTGAAAATCGCAGGCTCTTATGAGTTTTAGCTACCTATGGATTCAATATAATGCGTTGCACATAAGACGAGAGGAACGCCGCCATGCCCACGCCCCTCTTTACCGACACCGGCCCCCGCGCGGAAGCGGTCCTGCTCGACCTGGCCCGCCGCAAGACGGTCGCGGAGAAATTCGCCGCGATCTGTGGCATGTGGTCGCTGCAAAAGCGCCTGTACGAAATCGGTCTGCAGGAGCGTTACCCCGGGGCGAGCTCCGAAGAGATACGCAAGCGGCTCTGCGTCCTGCTGCACGGCCGCGAGACCGCAATTCGTGTCTTTGGCTGGGATCCAGAGCGGGAGGGATATTGAGTGGACGAGCCGCTGGCGGTGACGCTCCTCGCGGCCAGGGCGCTGGAAGCCGTCGGTGTCGACTATTGCATCGTCGGATCGTAAAGACCCTGGGTGCTCGTCTCGACCTGGCATACCTGCGCCGTTGGGCCGGCGGTCTCGGGGTGCTCGACGAACTGGAGAAGGCGCTCGGGGAAGCGGGTATGGCGGGGTAGACCTGCTCATTCCGCCCTCGGCACCGTGAAGTGGAACTCCGCCCCGTCCCTGTTTTCCACCCAGACCCTGCCCCCCCAGCTCTCGACGAGGTGCTTGACGATGGAGAGCCCCAGCCCGGTGCCGCCCAGGGCCCGGGAGCGCGCCTTGTCCAGGCGGTAAAAGCGCTCGAAGATCCGCTCGCTCTCCGCGGGGGGGATGCCGGGGCCCCGGTCCCAGACAGTGACCGTCACCCAATCGCCCCCGGCCGCCGCCCTGACGCCAAAAGGCGCGTCATCCGGGCTGTACTTGGCCGCGTTGTCCAGGAGGTTGATCAGGACTTGGCGGACACGCTCCGGGTCGGCCTTGACGGGGGGCAGGTCGGGAGGTGGCTCGAACTCGGGCCGGCGGGCGGCTCCTTCCGGGAAGAGCCTCGCCGCCACCTCCCGTACCAGACCGTCCAGGGCGAAGACCTCCTCGCGGGGCACGATGCCGCCATCGTCCAACATGGCCAGGGTGAGAAGATCGCCCACCAGGGCGTTCAGGCGGTCGCAATCGGCGTCGATACTGGCGAGAAATCCGCGGCGGCGCCCGGGATCGATCCCCTCCTCCTGGAGCGTCTCGGCCATGGCCTTCATGGCGGCCAACGGGGTCTTCAGTTCGTGGGAGACATTGGCCACGAAATCCTGGCGGACCCGTTCCAGGTGACGCAGGGTGGTGAGATCCCTCAGCACGGCCAGGGTGCCCTGGAGCCTCGACTCGGTATCGCGCACGGGCGCCAGGGAGAGCAGGAGCCTGCGCCGGGCTGGCAGGTGGAGTTCGAGCTCGATCTCGCCGCCGGCGTGCTCCTTGGCCGCGCGCGCGATCGACTCCACCGCCGCCGGGGGCAGGAGCAGTTCTGCCGGGGTGCGGCCCGCCATTTTTTCCGGGTCCAGGCCTAGAAAACGCCCCGCGGCCGAGTTGGCCAGGGTCACCCGCTGGCGCTGGTCGAAGACGATGACGCCATCCGCCAGC
Source organism: Patescibacteria group bacterium (assembly GCA_050260175.1). Classification (GTDB taxonomy): domain Bacteria; phylum Bacillota; class UBA4882; order JAAYXC01; family JAAYXC01; genus JBLNBS01. Next base: position 27,614 of record JBLNBS010000120.1, read on the forward strand.
GCGGCCAGGATGGCATAGACCCGCCCCCGCTCCTCGGAGAGGTTGGCCACCAGCCTGTCGAGCTGGCTAGCCATGCGGTTAAAGGTCCGGGCCAAGAGCCCCAGTTCATCCAGGCCGAACTCTCTGACCCGAGCCTTGAAGTCCCCGGAGCCAAGCCGCCGCGCCGCGTCTTCCAGCGCCAGCAAGGGTCTGGTCATCTTGCTTACGGCCAGAGTCCCAAAGATCAGGGCGGGAAGAGCCGCGATGAGGGCTCCCAGGGCAAAGGTACGCCGCAACCGCCACAGGGCCGCCGCCACCTCCCGCTGGGCCTTTGCCACTCGCGCCACGCCGGCGATCCTGCCGGATTGGCGCAAGGGAACCGCGATATAGATGAGTTGGACTCGCAGGGTCTTGCTATACCGTCGGCTCTTGCTCATGGTTCCGGACAGGGCGGCCTTGACCTCGGGGCGGCCGGCATGATTCTCCATGATCGCCGGATCGCGCCGGGAATCGCCGATCACCCGCCCGTCGGGAGCGATGAGTGTCAGGCGGACCCGGGCAGCCTTGGCCAACATGCCGAGTTCGGCCGTCCACAACGGGCCTCCGGGCCCGAGGCGGGTCGCCGCCGCCATCTGCCGGGCCTGAATGGCGAGCGTAGCCTCGAAATCGCGTTCCAGCCGCGCTTCCTCGGGGCGCAAGAAGAAAAGGGCGAAAGAGAGGATGGCCAGGGCCACGATCCCCAGGTAATAAAGGATGATCCTGGTCCTGAACTTCAATCGCGCCGGAATTTGTACCCGCTCCCCCTCACCGTCAGGATCAAGGCGGGCTCGGCCGGGTTTTGCTCGATCTTTTCCCGTAGCCACCTGACGTGCACGTCCACCGTGCGCGGGTCGCCGTAAAAGTCCGCGCCCCAGACCAGGTCCAGCAATTGCTCCCTGGAGAGGACCTGGCCCCTGTGCTGCACGAGGACACGGAGCAGGTCGAATTCCTTGGCCGAGAGCTCGACCTCTTTCCCTCCCGCCCGGACCTCGCGGCCGGCCGCGTCGATCTCGAGATGGCCGATATACAGGATCGCGGGGGCCGCGGCCTCGCTGCGGCGCAGGGCCGCGCGGATCCTGGCCAGCAGCTCCCGGAGGCTGAAAGGCTTGGTCACGTAATCATCGGCCCCGGTCTCGAGGCCCAGCACCCTGTCGGTCTCGCCTTCGCGGGCGGTGAGCATGATCACGGGCATCGCGAGGCCCGCGGCGCGGATGCGCCGGCAGACCTCGATCCCGTCGAGCCCGGGGAGCATCAGGTCGAGGATGATGAGATCGGGCTTCGCTGCCAGGGCCATGGCCAGCCCCTCGCGCCCGTCGTGGGCGGAGATCGCCTCGTACCCCTCGCGTTCCAGGTTAAAAGCAAGGGTTTCGGCAATGGCCGCCTCGTCCTCGACGATCAGGATTCGCTTAATCCTTGCACCACCAGCCCTAACGATAATGATGAATGCAGAATGCGGAATGCAGAATTAAGTTCAGCATGATTGTGGTTACACTTCTGCACGATCATGTCTTTAATTCATCATTCATCATTCATCATTCAACATTCATCATTACCATCGGTCAGTATCTTTCCCTTTTGCCGGTGACCATGAAGATGACCCGTTCGCCGATGTTGGTGGCGTGGTCGCCCACCCGCTCCAGGTACCTGGCGGCAAAGAGCAGGTTCAGGGCCTGCGCGGCGCGGCGGCTCTCGCCACCTGCCAGGATAAAGCCCATCAGCTCGTCAAAGAGGCTTTCGTAGAGCCGGTCGACCTCCTCATCCCGGCGGCAGTTGGTCTGGGCCAGTTCCGGATCGCCCTGGACGTAGGCGGCCAGGCTGTCGCGGACCATCTCCTCCACCATCCCGGCCATGCGCGGGATGTCGATCAGGGGCTTGATCAGCGGCTCGCCGCCGATGCGCACCGCGATCTCCGCGATATTGACGGCGTGATCGGCGATGCGCTCCAGGTCCGTGGTCATGCGGTAAGCGGCGGCCACCGCCCGCAGGTCCTTGGCGATGGGCTGCTGCAGGGCGATCAGGCGCAGGCAGTCCTCCTCCAGCTCGTAGGCCAGGTCGTCAACGGCGTCGTCGCCGTCGATCACCCGCCGGGCCATATGAAGGTCCTGCCGGGCCAGGGAATCGACCGCCTGGTGGACCGCCTCGGTGACACGCCCCCCCATGAGCAGGAGTTTCTCTTTCAACTCCGCCAGCGAACGGTCAAAACCCGTGCGCGCCACAGCTTGCAGCCCCCTCAGCCGAACCGGCCCGTGAGATAGTCCTCGGTCTCCTTTTCCCGGGGGTTCGTCATCATGGCCTCCGTCGGCCCGTGCTCCACGAGGCGCCCCAGGAGAAAAAAGGCCGTCAGGTCGGAGACACGGGCGGCCTGTTGCAGATTGTGCGTGACGATGACGATAGTGTACCGCTTTTTCAACTCCAGGATCAAGTCCTCGACCCGCGCCGTGGAAATGGGATCCAGGGCGGAACAGGGTTCGTCCATGAGGATGACCTCGGGCTCCACGGCCAGGCAGCGCGCGATGCAGAGGCGCTGCTGCTGGCCGCCGGAGAGCTCCAGGGCCGGCCGGTCCAGGCGGTCCTTGACCTCGTCCCAGAGGCCGGCCGCGGCCAGGCTCTCCTCGACGATCTCGTCCAGGCGGTAGGGGTTCCGTTCGCCGTGCACGCGCGGGCCGTAGGCCACGTTAGCCGCGATGCTCATGGCAAAAGGGTTCGGCCGCTGAAAGACCATACCGACGCGCCGCCGGAGATCGACCACATCCACGCCCCGCTCGTAGAGCTCCAGACCGTCGAGGGCGATCGAGCCCGACGTCCTGACGCCGGGAATGATGTCGTTCATGCGGTTCAGGGCGCGGAGAAAGGTGGTCTTGCCGCACCCGGACGGCCCAATCAAGGCGCTAACCATGCGCGCGGGGATGGACAATCCTATGTCTTTCAGCGCCTGGAATGAACCATAGTACAGGTCGAAATGCGAAGTGACGATCTTATGGGGCTCTTCCATCGCGATACATCCTCCATGCGGTCGTACGGGCCGGATTCTTGCGAATTGTGAAGAAGCGCCGAAGCTTTGGTTAACTCACCCCCCGGCCTCCTCTCTTCCGCGGAGGCTCTATTCTGCGCAAAGGTTGATCCCAGACCCTGTTTCTGCTGACGGCAGGCTGAGAGCCTACCGCTACACCATGGGAAGGGCCTGAAGGCCCTGAGATTGGAACCCATATATCCCCGGAGCCAGGATGGCTTACCAAGCTGTAGCGGCGGTCTTTAGGCCGCCGGACCAAATTGGTCCACACAGATCAACCCCGGACCCGAATTGCACCTCCGCGGAAGAGAGGGTGGCGCGTAGCGAAAGCGACATGGATGAGTTCTCTAGATTTTCGTAGCTTTCAGGCGCCGAACCTTCGCCGGTTGAACCGGCGCAGAAGGGCGAAGGCGGCGGTATCCACGGCCAGGATGGCCGCGACCAGGCAAGCGGCGGTGGCGAAGGCGCGTTCCACCGAGAGCCCCTCCATGGCCAGGACGTACAGGTGCAGGGTCATGGTGCGCCCCTGCTCCAAGGGGGAGATGGGGATGCGCAGGATGCTGCCGCCCAGCGTCAGCCAGAGCGCGGCCGTCTCGCCGGCCGCCCGCCCCAGCCCGAGCAAGACGCCGGTAAGGATGCCGCCCCAGGCCGACGGGAGCACGACCCTTGTCACGGTTTGCCACTTGGTGGCGCCAAGCGCCAGGGAACCCTCGCGATAGCTGCCGGGGACGGTCTTGATGGCCTCCTCGGTGGTCCTGACGAGGATGGGCAGGAGCATCAAAGCCAGGGTGAGCGAGCCCGAGAGGATCGACAAACGCAGGCGCAGGCCGTAGACAAAGAATGCCGTACCGAAGAGGCCGAAGATGATCGACGGCACCCCGGCCAGGGTCTCGGTGCCGAAACGCAATACCCGCGTGATGATGTTTTCCCGGGTATATTCGGCCAGGTAGAGCGCGGCGCCGACGCCGAGCGGCGCGGCAACGAGCAGGGCCAGGGCTGTCACATAGAGCGTCGTGGTCAGGGTGGGCAGGATGCCGCCGGCCCGGCCCATATCCTCCGGCATCCTGAAGAGAAAGCCGGGGGTGACGTGCGGCAGCCCTTGCCAGAGCACGTAAACCACGATCACGACCAGCAATCCTATGGAGACGGCGCCGATCAGCCAGAGCACGCCGGCGGCGGCCGCCTGCGATACCTTGACGGACGTCCTCATCCGTCTGCCCCCTTCCGCGCCCATCCCGCCGCGAGCCGAGCCAGGGAATTGACGGCCATGATGAAGACGAGGAGCACGATACCCACGGCAAAGAGCGCCCGCTGGTGTTCGGGCCCCGCGTAGGCGAACTCCAGGGCGATGGTGCCGGTCAGCGTGGCCCCCGGCCGCAGGAAAGAACCTGGGATCATATATACATTGCCGGTGACCATCATCACGGCCATGGTCTCGCCGATCGCGCGGCCGGCGCCGAGGATGACCGAGGCCAGGATCCCCGATCTGGCCGCGGGCAGGACCACACGCCAGCAGGTCTGCCAATGGCTGGCACCCAGGCCGAGCGAGGCTTCCCTGTAATCCCCGGGCACCGCCCGGATGGCATTCTCGGAGATGCCGACGATGGTGGGTAGGATCATCACGGCCAGCACGATGGCGCCGGCCAGCATCGACATGCCGAATCCGCCCGTGGGGCCTTGCAGGATCGGCAGCAGCAGATTCAAGGCCACAAAGCCGTAGACCACCGAGGGAATGGCCGCGAGCAGCGAAACGGCCGGCCGGATGAGATCGGACAGTTTGGCCGGGGCGAACTCGGCCAAAAAAAGAGCGCCCCCGACGCCCAAAGGCACCCCGAGCGCCAACGCCCCGGCGGTCACGTAGACCGAGCCGGCCAACTGGGGCAGGATCCCGTAGACGCCCGCCCCCGGGTTCCATTGCGTGCCCAGGATGAAGCGGAGCGGCCCGGTCTTGGCCAGAATCGGCCATCCTTCGCGCCAGATGTAGATCGTGATCAATACCACGCTGGCCATGGCCACCGCCGCGGCCCCGAAAAGCGTATATACGATGACGGACTCGATCGCCCTACGCTGGGCCGCGGGAGGGGCCGGCTTGACGCTTCTTTCCACTCCACCTCACCTGCTGCATCCATCGTAACGCCGGCCGATTAAGGGAACGTGAACTTCACGTTAAGAAGAGGTTAAATCCGGATTTCGTAAGCGCCATTGCCACCCGCGCCCCCGGTCGCCACGCGCGCCGGCGCCAAGACGCAGTAGACTGCACAAACGGCTTTTATTTTTCAAAATTATGGCTGACAAACCTTCTCCTCAAACCGACGAGAACCGTTTGACTCACCCCAGTCAGGGTCGATGCCCCTCATCCGCATGCTCCGCCTCGAACAGCTTGACGGTCGACTTTTCCGGCCGGTCCTCATGGAGGTACTCGTTGATCCTCCGCGGACTGCCGTGCACCATGAGGATCATGTGCCCGTGGACCGTGATCTCCAACCGGACGGGAAGCCCCCGGAGGTAGGCCTTGTTCTCCGGGGTCACCGCCTGCCGGGTCCAGAGAAGCGAGCGGTTACTTCGTCTTCCCCACGGACACGAACTCCCTGGCCACGACGGCCTGGCCGGCCGGGCTCAGGATGTACGCGATGAAGGATTTGGCCAGGCCCCGCGGCGCCCCCTTGGTCGCGAAGATAAAGGGCCGGCTGATCTTGTAGGTCTTGTTCATGACATTGGCCGCGTTGGCCGCGACGTTATCGATCATGACCGCCTTGACGGACTTGTCCAGGGCGCCCAGGGAGATGTAGCCCACGGCGAACCTGTTCGTGGCCACGATCTGCCGGATGGTGCCGGTGGAGCCCTGCTGCAGCATGGCGGGCGATGAGGCCGCCTTTTTGTCAAAGACGCGATAGACCAGTTCCTCAAAGGCGCCGCGGGTGCCGGAGGCGGCATCGCGGCCGATCAGGACGATGGGGGAGGCGGCGCCGCCGACTTCCTTCCAATTTCTCACCTTGCCCGTGTACATCCTGTAGATCTGCTCCAGGGTCAGCTTGGAGACCTTATTGCTCTTGTTGACGATGACGGCGATGCCGTCCCTGGCGATGACCGTGGCGGTGAGCGCCGCCTCTTCTCCGGGCTTGAGCTCGCGGGAGCTGGCGCCGATGTCGGCCGCGCCGGTCAGGACGGCTTTGATCCCGGCGCTGGATCCGCCGCCGGCGACCGTGACGTTCACGCCGGGGTTTTTTGCCATGAAGGCCCTGGCCAGCTCCTCGGCGAGCGGCTGCACGGAGGTGGAGCCGACGATGCTGATGGAACCGGAGAGCGCCGCGCCGGCCGGCGCCAACACCAAGGCCGCGCCGAGCGCGAGAGCCAGGACCAATACCGCGAGACCGACGGTCCTCTTCATGGTTTGCACCTCGACTTTCTCTTGTTTGCTCTCAGGATACCAGGCGCGTTTTAAGCTTTCGTTACTGATGCGTTAAGAATTGGTTAAAGGACACAAGGTCATCTCGGCCGGGCTGGTCTATTGCCCGAAATGCAGCGCCAGGTTGAGTTCCAGGAGGAAAGGTTCAACCATGACGGCCATGCGGCGGAGGAGGAAGAGCAATTAACTACATCGCCTCGCCTTGGGCCGTCACGATCTTCATCGCCTTCGTCACTTCGGTGCTTTGGATCTCGTTGTATTTCGCGCGCCGCACCAAATCCGCGGCCGGGGGCGCGATTCAATGGTCGGTGAACGGGATCGCCTTTGTCGGCGATTACCTGTCGGCAGCCTCTTTCCTCGGTATCTGCGGGATGATCGCCATCTACGGCTACGACGGCTTCCTGTACTCCATCGGCTACCTCACGGGCTGGGTGGTCGCGCTCTTCGTCGTGGCCGAGCCCATGACGATCTGCCCCCAGTGCGGCAAGCCGGCCGGCGAGGGCAAGTTCTGCAACAACTGCGGCGCCTCGCTCACCATGGCCAAGTGCCCCAAATGCGGCGCGCAGAACTCCGCCGCCTCGAGGTTCTGCGGGGAGTGCGGGACGAGGATCGGGTGAGGGGGACGGGGACGAATCTCACGCGAAGACGCGAAGGCGCGAAGAAGAAATGAACAAGCGGCAGGCTGCTTCCTTTGGAGGGTGAAAAGCCTGCCGTTTCACGAAATCTAGACGAGGTAATTCAAATTTCAGAGTAGAGACAGATCCTGTTTCCGTGCGGATCCTCAAAGAGCGCGTAGTATCCGTACTTTGCCCCGTCGCCGATCGGGGTCCTGCCCCTCAGCACCCGCCCGCCGTTTCGCGCGATCGAATCCAGCCTGCGTTCTAGATCGCGGGTATAGATCGCCGGGACGATTCGATCCTCCACCTGGGTTAACTCCGCGCTCGGCCCCTTGCCGCTGGGCGGAAGGACGTCCAGGGAAGCACGGTTCGGGACCTCCTCGACCAGCCAGCC
>JBLNBS010000121.1:0-31843 GCA_050260175.1 Patescibacteria group bacterium
AAGAGAGGGAGGATGGCAGAATGGCAAAGGTGTATTACGATCGCGACGCGGACCTGGAGCTGCTCAAAGGCAGGACCATCGCCGTCATCGGGTACGGCAGCCAGGGGCACGCCCAGGCGCAGAACCTGCGGGACAGCGGGCTGGCGGTGGTTGTGGCGGAGGTGCCCGGCACTGACAATTACCGGGCCGCCATCGAGGACGGGTTCAACCCGGTCTCCGCGGGCGAAGCGGCCAAGCAGGCCCAGATCGTGCAGATGCTCGTGCCCGACCAGGTGCAGGCGGCGGTCTATCGCAACGAGGTCGCCGCGCACATGACCGCCGGCAAGGCGCTCGTTTTTTCCCACGGCTTCAACATCCATTTTGGCCAGATCGTGCCGCCCAGGGAGATCGATGTGATCATGGTCGCGCCCAAAGGCCCAGGACATCTCGTCCGCAGGGTCTTTCGCGAGGGGGGCGGCGTCCCCAATCTCGTCGCCGTGCATCAGGACGCCAGCGGTAAGGCCAAGGAGCTGGCCCTGGCCTACGCCAAGGGCATCGGCGGCACCCGCGCCGGCGTGATCGAGACCACGTTCAGAGAAGAGACGGAGACGGATCTCTTCGGCGAGCAGTGCGTGCTGTGCGGCGGCTTGACCGCCCTCGTCCAGGCGGGTTTCGAGACCCTGGTCGAGGCTGGTTACCAGCCGGAGATCGCTTATTTTGAATGTCTGCACGAGATGAAGCTCATCGTGGACCTCATCTACGAGGGCGGCATCAGCCGCATGCGCTATTCCATCAGCGACACGGCCGAATACGGCGATCTCATGGTCGGGCCGCGCATGATCACGGACGAGACCAAGCGGGAGATGAAAAAGGTCCTGGCCGAGATCCAGAGCGGCCGCTTTGCCCGGGAGTGGCTGCTGGAGAACCAGGTGGGCAGGCCCGTCTTTAACGCCCTGCGCGAGCGGGGCAAGGAGCACCCCATCGAAAAAGTCGGGGCCGCTTTACGCGGCATGATGAACTGGATCGGCAAGAAGTAAGAAGGCCGGCCTGGCACTGGTTTCGGAGCCGCCGGGCGGCAGTGCGGCCGCGCGCATGCGCGCAGCCGCAAACGCCGTCCCGGCAACCACAGCCAAGGCTCTCGCCAGATACTGCCCACATAGGTAAAAGGAGGAGTCTCTGACGTGAAAGTCTTGGTCCTGGATGGAGTAGCCGAGGCGGGTATCGCCGTACTCAGGGAAGCGGGCCTCGAGACGGAGATCAAGGGCACGCCAAGCAAGGACGAGCTCATCGGCATGATCGGCGAATACGACGCCATGATCGTCCGCAGCCAAACCAAGGTCACGGCCGAGGTGATCGCCGCGGCAGGAAGGTTGAAGGTCATCGGACGCGCCGGCGTGGGCGTGGACAACGTCGATGTGCCCGCGGCCACGCAGCGCGGCATCATCGTGATGAACGCCCCCGACGGGAACACCATCTCCACGGCCGAGCACACGGTGGCCATGATCATGGCCCTCTCGCGCAACATACCCGCGGCGGTGGCCTCGCTCAAGGCGGGCAAGTGGGATCGCAAGTCCTTTACGGGTGTTGAGGTCAGGGACAAGACCCTGGGGATCATCGGCCTCGGGCGCATCGGTACCGAGGTCGCCAGGCGCATGCAGGCCATGGGCATGGCGATTCTCGGCTACGACCCCTTCCTCACCGAGGAACGGGCGGAAAAACTGGGTGTCACCCTGGCATCCATCGATGACATCGTGGCCCGGGCGGACTACATCACCGTCCATACGCCGCTCACTCCCGAGACCAAGGGCCTCCTCGGCGCGGAGGCCATGGCAAAGATGAAGAAAGGCGTCCGCCTGATCAACTGCGCCCGAGGCGGCATCATCGACGAGGCGGCCCTGGTCGCGGCCGTGAAATCCGGCAAGGTGGCCGGCGCGGCGCTCGACGTATACAACGAGGAACCGCCGTTAAACCGCGAGCTGATCGAGCTGCCGCAGGTCATCTGCACGCCGCATCTCGGCGCGTCCACGGAGGAGGCGCAGGTCAACGTGGCCATCGACGTGGCGGTGGAGATGACCAAGGCGCTGCGGGGCGAGGCGTTCAAGAACGCCGTCAACATCCCGTCCGTGCGGCCGGAGGTCCTGGCCGTTCTCAAGCCCTATCTGCCGTTGGCGGAGAAGATCGGTTCGCTCCTGGCCCAGTTGGACGGCGGACGGATCGCGAAACTGGAGGCCAGCTACCTCGGGGAGATCGCCGACTACGACCTGGCCCCTCTCACCACCGCCCTTCTCACGGGATTCCTGCGGCCGCTCCTCTCGGACGAGGTCAATCTCGTCAACGCCCCCCTGCTCGCCAAGGAGCGGGGGCTCAAGGTCGTCGAGCACAAGGCTGCCGCGCCGGAGGACTACACCAGCCTGATCCGGGTCAGGATCGAGACGCAAAAGGGATCCCGCGTGGTAGCGGGAGCGCTCTTCCGCCGGAACGAGGAGCGCATCGTGGAAATCGACGGCTACTTCTTTGACGTGGTGCCCACGGGGTATATGCTCGTGGCGCCACACACCGACAAGCCTGGCATCATCGGCAAAGTCGGTACCATCCTCGGCGACGCCGGCATCAACATCGCCTACATGCAGGTCGGGCGTAAATCCGCCGGCGGACGCGCCATCATGGTCCTCTCCGTGGACAACACCGTCCCCGAGGACGTGCTGAAGAAGATCGCCAGTCTCGAGGGCGTGGAGGATGCGAAGCTGGTTAGGTTATAAGACGCACTCATACATATTACCGCGGCGGGCCGCCAGCGGCCCCCTTTTGTCGCGGATCGCGACGCCCCGATCGTGGATGACTTTACCGTGACCTGCGGCACCCTGGCGGAAACGGCCGAGGCGTTGTTGGCCCGGGGGGTGAGGCGCGTGCGGGCGTGCGTCTCGCACTGCCTGCTGACGAGGAGGGCCTGCGTGTTTTAAACGAGAGCCCCATCGCGGAGCTCATCACCACCGATACCGTGGAGCCCCTGCCCGCGGGCAATACCAGCAAAATCAGGATGACCGCCACGGCCGGGCTCTTCGCGGAAGCCATCGCCAGGATCCACCGGCGCGACAGCGTGAGCGCGCTCTTTGAATAAACGCTAATATCGTTTCAGCTCCCGGTGTTATGCTCAGCATTCTCTGTATTTTCCAGGTCGGCGGGCCGGTAGGGGCCGATGGCGCCTTGCGGACACGCCTCCCGGCAGCGGCCGCATTCGCGGCAGAGATCGCTGATGCGGATCCTGCCCTTGTATTCGGCGATGAGGTGCTCGGGGCAGGAGGAGAGGCATTTCCTGCAGGCCTTGCAAGCCCCCTTGATCTGCATGCCCCGGGAGAGCCCCTCGATCCGCCCGGCCAGATTCTCGTAGTCCCCCTCGCGCAGATCCTTCATGGCCTGGCGATAGGAGGACGGGCGGCTGCCAGCCTTTTCCTTGCGCCATTTCTGATGAATGATCTCCAGGACCAGATCGCCCACGGTGCGCGCGGAGTTCGGCTCAATCAGCCTCTGCTTTTTGACGGCCGCCGCCAGGGGGGCGTAGACATCCGCGTACCAGCGCCGCGCCGCGGCCCTCAGCGTGAGCGGGCCGTCCTTTTTGGCGCGCTCCTCCCGAAAGAGCTGGATGTAGGAGAGCATCAGGGGGTATGACCCGGGTTCGGAGAGGACGATTCCCCTGAGCCAGCTCCGGTACTCAAAGAAGGAGCGCTGTCGCCAGAGGATGTGCTCCGGCGTGTCGAACGGCGGCAGGTACTCGATGACGTGGGCGTCGATGTACTCCTGTCCGACCCGCCTGGCCGCCGCCACCCTGTGGTTTCCGTCCACGACGTAGTAGCGGTCCAGTACCTTGTAGAGGTGCACCGCTGGCAGGGCGCCGCCGCGTTCCGTGGCGGCCAGGATCCTCTTCCAGCGGCCGTCCCTGCGGTTCAAGGGCCTGAACTGCGCGTCGTAATCCGCCCACCTGTTGACGCTGCCGGTGATGCGCGCGACCTCGACCGTGCGGATGCCCAGGTTTTGCGTCTCCCCGAGCCGCTCGCGGGCATACTTGTCCCAGAAAGCGTGCAGGTGACGGCGTTTCAACGTTCTTCTCCCCTCTCCGCATCGATGATTATATGGCCATAGGCGTCGATTACCTCCGTTCCGTCCAGGAGATCGCGGCGCTTGGTGCGCCCGTAGTTCAGGTGGGCATGCCCGTGGAAGATGTATCTCGGTTTGTACCACCGGATCAAGTCGCGCCAGGCCTCAAAGCCCTGGTGGCAGGGGTCTTTGCGGTCGTGCACACCCCGCGGGGGCGCGTGGGCGATGAAGATGTCCAGCCCGTGGTGGCGGAGGACCTTTGGCGCCAATGCCATGACCCGCCGCTTCATCCGCCCCTGGGTGGCCTGGACCGCCCGGCCCTGGGGATTGTACATATTGCTGCCTTCGAGCCCCGCGATCCGCCAGCCCTTGTAGACGACGAGGCGGCCGTCGATATTGTCGCAACCCTCCGGGGGTTCCTCGTCGTAGCACAGGTCGTGGTTGCCCCGCACGTAAAAGAGGGGCGCCTTGAAGACCGTGACCAAAAAAGAGAGATACGACGCCTCCAGGTCGCCGCAGGCCAGGATCAGTTCTATGCCGGGAAAGCGAGCGGGGTTGAAATAGTCGTAGAGCACTGGATCCGTCTTGTCGGCCACCGCCAGGATGCGCATGAGCCACCTCCCCGCGCGGATACTTCCGCGCGCGCGGAGTCGATTCCTGCCCGGACAAACGGTGCGCCGCTTTACCATGGTGCGAAATCTCCATTAAGATTGGGGGACGAACGATGGCCGGTTTTGACGTGGTCGCCCTGGGAGATCTCAACGCGGATCTGATCGTGGCGGGTCTGGACAAACCGCCCGCGCCGGGCACCGAGGTCCTGGCGGAAACCTACCGCCTGACCCTGGGCGGCTCGGCGGGCATTTTCGCCGCGGTCCTGGGGAGCCTCGGGCGCGGTGTGGGTTTCATCGGCCTCTTGGGGCGGGACGGGATGGGGGAGATGGTGCGCGCCCGCCTTGAGTCGCACGGCGTCGACACGGGCGGCATCTTTTTGGACCCCGAAATCCAGACCGGTTTGACCGTCTCCCTGATGCGCGCCGGCGACCGCGCCCTCGTGACCGTGTCCGGCACCATCGCCTGCCTGGACGGCGACCGCATTCCCCGGGAGTATCTATGCAGGGGCCGCCACCTGCATGTCTCCTCCTACTATCTGCAGACCGGTCTCCGGCCCGCGCTGGCCTCCCTCCTTGCGCAAGCAAGGGATCTCGGCCTGACGACCTCGCTCGACACGGGCTGGGATCCCGCCGAGGCCTGGGATTGGCCGGAGGTCGCGGCCCTGCTCCCCCTGGTGGACGTCTTTTTGCCCAACGAGACGGAGGCCGCGCATCTCACGGGCCAGGAGGATCCCATGGCCGCCCTCGGCGTCCTGCTCGAGGCTGGCGCGGGCACGGCGGCCATCAAGCGCGGGGCTCTGGGCGCCGTTGCCGGGCGAGGCGGGGAGCGCGCGGCGGCAAAGGCCCGCCGGATCGAGGCGGTGGACACGACCGGGGCCGGCGACTCCTTCAACGCCGGTTTCGTGCACCGTTTCCTGGCAGGCGCGGATCTGGTCTCCTGCCTTGAGTTCGCCAATGCCTGTGGAGCCCTGGCCGCCGCGCGTCTGGGCGGCGCCGACGGGGCGCCGCGCGAGGAGGAAGTCCTCGCCGCGATGAAAACACTTGAGCATTGCGGTTGAGCCTGGATCAGGCACGGCGCCCGCCCGCAGGCTGCGATCTGCGCCGGACCGCCGGGCTCGGGCCAAGAATCGATCGAAAGCGGCAGGAGATCGCCCCCCCATCGCGTAACAAATGGTATATACCGGTATTATAGATCTGGAGGGATCGGCTTTGACATTCGGGGATAATCCCTTGCGCAGACTGGCCGAGGCGCACGCCGCGGAGCGCGCAGAGCTTGGCACGGAGTTTACGCCATGCGAGATCTGGCACCAGACGGAGTACTGGGCCGACTCCGCGGCCCGCGCGGCAGACGTCTTGGCCGGGAGCGGGGCGGCGATCGGGGGTTTGCTCGACGATCCCGCCGCGCGGCTCGTGCTGACCGGGGCGGGATCATCGTACTTCATCGCCTGCTGCCTTGCCCAGGCCGTGGGAGCGGCGGCGGGGCGGCCCGCCATCGCCGTGGAGTCCACGGAGATCGTCACGCATCCCGAGATCCTGGCGGGCCCCGGGCCGGTGCTCCTCGTCTCCCTGGCCCGTTCCGGCGACAGCCCGGAGAGCCTCGGCGTGTACTCTCTGGCCAAGCGTCTGCTGCCCAGGCTGCTGCAGATCGTCGTCACCTGCAACGAGGAGGGGGCGTTGGCCCGCGCGGCCGCCGCCGACGGCCATCCCCGCGTCGTCCTAGATCCGGCGACCAACGACCGCGGCCTGGCCATGACAGCCTCGTTCACCAATCTTTTCCTTGCCGGCCTGGCCCTGGCCCATCGCGACAGGCTCGCGGAGTACCGGGAGACGGCCGCCGGTCTCGCCGCCGTTGGCAGGCAACTCCTAGAGACCGCCCCGGGTTTATTGGCCGGCCTGGTTGAGCGCGGTTTCGGGCGGGTAATCTACCTCGGCGGCGGCCCCCTGCGCGGCGCGGCGCAAGAGGGCGCGCTCAAGATGCTCGAGATGACCGACGGCGCCATCCCCACCCTGGCCCACTCTTATCTCGGGATCAGGCACGGCCCGCTCTCGTTCGCCGACGAGCGCACCCTGATCGTGGCCATGCGGAGCGGAGATCCCTTTGTCCGCAAATACGAGGACGATCTCCTGGCGCAGCTTGGGGCAAGAGGCCTGGGATCCATGCTGGTCGCGCTCGAACCCGGCCCGGCCCAAAGCGGCCGGAATCTGGGGCGCCTTCTGTCGCTCTACGAAGGGGGGACCCCGCTCCCGGACGCGTGGCTACCGGCCCTGGCCGTACCCGTTGTCCAGGTCCTGGCCCTCTTTGCCTCGCTCAGCCTGGGGTGCCGCCCCGACCGGCCGAGCAGCAAGGGCCTGATCAGCCGGGTGGTCGAGGGCGTGGTCATCCATGACCGCGAATCAGGCCGGGAGGACCGATCTTGAGAGATCTGCCGCTTGGGGAGTACAGGCCCCGTTCGGAGCTGGTCGTGGCGGAGACGCCGCTCGAGCGCTCCCGCCTGCCCGTCACCGACGCGCACAACCATGCGGCTCTGTGGTGGGAGACGGGCCGCCCGGTCGAGGATCTGCTGCGCCTCATGGACGAGCTCGGGATCGAACGCATGGTGAATATCTCCGGTTTTTGCGGGGATGACTGGCTCTCATCCTACCGGGGTTTCGAGGAGCGTTATCCCCGCAGGTTCGCCACGATCGGCCTGCTCGACCTGGCCGGCCTCGGCGGGCCGGGCTTCGAGGAGAGGTTGCGGCGCGAGATGCGCCGCATGAAAGAAGCTGGGTTGCACGGCTTCAAGGCCTGGAAGGACTTGGGCCTGCGCCTCCGCGACACCGCCGGCCGCCTCGTCATGCCCGACGACGAACGCCTCGCGCCGGTCTGGAACTGTGCCGCCGAACTCGGCCTGCCCGTCTTCTTGCACCTGGCCGATCCCGTCGCTTTCTTCAAGCCGCTCGATGCGACGAACGAACGCTACGAGGAGCTGCGGGCGCATCCGGACTGGCACTTCTTCGGCCCGGAATTCCCCGGCTTCGATGAGCTCCTGGCCGCGCAGGAGCGATTGCTGGCCAGGGAAAAAGGCACCTCTTTCATCCTGGCCCACGTCGCGGGCTATGCGGAAAACCTGGCCTACGTGAGCGGCCTCCTGGACCGCCTGCCGCACGTGCATATCGATCTCAGCGCCCGTTTCGGCGAACTGGGCCGCCAGCCCCGCGCCGCCCGGGAGTTCATCCTGCGCCACGCGGATCGCATCCTCTACGGCCTGGACGGCATGGCCGATCCCATTCACTACCGGCTGACTTTCAGGCTCCTCGAGACGCTGGACGAGTACTTTCCCTACGCGCCCGGCGATCCGCCGCCGCAGGGACGTTGGCGGGTGTACGGGCTGGGCCTGCCGGATGATGTCCTGGCCAAGATCTACCGGGAAAACGCCAGGCGGCTGATCCCGGGTCTTTGTAACGAGTGATAATCCCAAAGGATATATGCTTGGAGGTATTCCCATGCCCCTGGCGCCAATCACGGAGATCCTGGCCGAGGCCGCGCGCGCCGGCGCGGCGGCCGGCGCTTTCAACATGCACACCCCCGAGTCGGCCCAGGGGATCGTGCGCGCGGCGGCCGCGCTCGGCCGCCCCGTCATCCTCCAGGTCAACGAGGGCACGGTCCGCCATTACGGCGCGCGGCTCGCCGCCGCCATAGCCCTGGCTGCGGCCGCCGAGGCCGAGATCCCGGTGGCGGTCCATCTCGATCACGGCGCCCGCGAGGAGACGGTCCTGGCCTGCTTGGAGGCGGGCTTTAACTCGGTCATGATCGACGGGTCCAAGCTGCCATTGGCCGAGAACATCGCTCTGACCCGCCGCGTGGCAGCCGCGGCCGCCAGTCGCGGCGCGGCGGTCGAGGCCGAACTGGGGCGCATCGCCGGGGCCGAGGAGGATCTCCGGGTGGCGGAGGCCGAGGCGGGCCTGACCGATCCTGACGAGGCGGCGGCTTTCGTGGCGGCCACCGGCGCCGGCAGCCTGGCCGTGGCCGTCGGCACGGCCCACGGCTTTTACAAGGGTGAACCCAGGCTCGACTACGCGCGTCTCGAGGCCATCCGGCGGCGGGTGTCCGTGCCGCTGGTGCTGCACGGCGCCTCCGGCCTCACAGACGAGCAGCTCAAGAGTCTCGTCAAGGCGGGCGCCCGCAAGGTCAATTTCTCCACCGAATTGAAGCTGGCCCTGGCCGGCGCGATGCGCGCCAGTTTTGCCGCGGGTCCGGATGAGATCGATCCCCGCAAGCTCCTGGCGCCCGTCCGCGAGGCCGTTGCGGCGGTGGTCCGCGCCAAGCTTGAGGTTCTCTGGCCGTAACGCCGCGCTCCTTCAGGGCTTGTACGAACCGATGGAAAGGCCATACACCATGAAGCGCGGGTTCTCCTACTCACCCACGGCTAGGAGTTCCTGCGACTAACCCGATTCGTGGCTTTCGGAGCACAAACTTTTGGTATCAAGTGCCACACGGTTACACTGTAGTGGTCCGTGGCATTACGCGCACAGGCTCCTAGGTAAAGATGGACCGGTAGGTCCTTGCGGCTCTTGGTGAAAGCTCCCTCATACGCGAAGATCGAATGGTCCTGCCAGACCAATGCGGGGTTCCTGCCCCCCGCTTTGGACACAGTCGGATGATCGCTCCCGGCACTTGTTGGCAAAACTGGGCGGCGATATGATAAAATAGCATTGCAGAGACTAGCGCGGGAGGGTCTGTAATGCTCAGGCGGATCATGACGCTGTGTATCGTCCTGGCCATCTCGATCGCATGCGCCCCGTCGTTCCCCGCCGCGGATGCCGCGGCCGCCAAAACCGCCGCCGCGACGGCCGAGGCCGACAATCCCAAGCTCAAAAAGGATTCCTATTACATCCTCAAACGTACGGCGGTCGTCCTCACGGCGGCCAAGAAAGCGGCCAAGAAGAGCGGAAAGTGCCGCGGCCTGGGTCTGGCCGTTGTGCACCAGCGCTATGCGCGCCTGTGGTACCTCACGGGCAAGTACCGCTCCTCGATCTATCACACCCTGCGTTGCCGGGAATTGGCCGTTTTGGTCCTTAAGCAGAACAATGCGCCGCTCCCCGCGGAATGCCTGCTCACCGCCCTCGAGAAAAGCTATGCCAAGCAGGCGCCATCCCCGGATAAGCTCGACAAGGAGCTGTCCAAGCGGGATCTCATCAAGGACAAGGACGGCATCAACAGCATCATCGAGGACAGCATCCCGTGAGGTGGCGCCAGTGCTGATCAAAGAGATCACCGCCAAGTGCGAGGTCTCGGGCAGGTTCCTGATCCTCGAGGCCCAGCTCAGGACGGCCAAAAACGGCAGCCGTTTTATCGCCATGCGTCTCGGCGACAAGACGGGGGAGATTGCGGCCAAGATCTGGGATGCCGACGAGGGCCTCTTTGACAAGGTCCCGGTGGGACAGGTCATCGAGGTGACGCGGCTCACCGCCAGGGAGTTCGCCGGCTCGGTCCAGCTGGAACTGGATGGCAGGTCACCCGCGGCTTGGCGCGTCCTGGCCGAGGACCAGGTGGACTTCGCCGAGTTCCTGCCCGTGGCACCCAGCGCGCGGGATGATCTCTGGCGCAGGCTCGACCTTGCGGTCGCTTCGGTGCGCGAGCCTCATCTGGCGGCCTTGTTGCGCCATTTCTTCGGGGATGACGGGTTCCGGACGGCCTTTGCCCTGGCGCCGGCGGCGCTCAGGCGGCATCATGTTTACGTGGGCGGCCTCCTGGAGCACACGGCCGGCGTGGCCGCCCTCTGCGAGGCCGCGGCGGGGTTGTATCCCATGGCCGACAGGGATCTCCTGATCGCCGGGGCGATCCTGCACGACCTGGGCAAGGTCAGGAGCTACAAGGTGGGCCGTTCCTTTGAGGGCACGGACGAGGGCAAGCTCCTGGGACACCTCGTGCTGGGCGTGGAGATGGTGGCGGAGCGCATCGCGGCCATGCGGGCCGCGGCGGGCGAGGCGGAGCGGGGGTTCCCCGAGGAGCTGAGGCTCTGCCTGGAACACCTCCTCATCAGCCACCACGGCGTCATGGAGTGGGGGTCGCCGGTGGAACCCGTTTCGCTCGAGGCCTGCCTCTTGCACCACGCCGACAACATGGACGCCCAGGCCACGAAGTATCTAAACGCGCTCCGCGCGCATCAGCCGACGGCGGGGCTCTGGACGAGCTACGACGCGGCCGTGGGCCGTTCCATCTATACCGGCCGGACGCTGCAGGGGCACGAGGCGGCCGAGGGCTGATCCGTACCGTTATTTGATTAGGCATCGGGCGGAAGGCGGGAAGCCTCGTGTTCTGGCGGGTTTTCCTCGGGTTTTTGCTCGTGCTTCTGGGTGGCGCCGCCGGTTTCTGGCTCGTCATCCTCGTCAAGCCCAAGCCGTTCTGGCTGCTCCTGCTCACCGTGCCCGCCATGGCCCTCATCCCGGCGGATGCCGCGGCCGGCCTCGTGCTGGGGGCCTGGGCGGCGGCTGCTTTTTATATCAGGGCGCACGAGGGCGTGGCCGCACCTAACGAATCCCCGGGCTGGCGGAGAATCGCCCTCGATTCCCTGGCCGCCGTGGTGGCCTTCCTGGCCGGGCTCATCTACATGATCCGCCAACGCGGCCACGGCATGGCCGGCATAGTGCTGGCCATCGGCGTCGCCCTGGCCATGGGACAGATCCTCTGTTATTTCAGGGCAACGGCCGGCGACATCCCGCGCGAACTGCGGATCAAGCATGGATACGCCGTGGGATTCTTCTCCTTTTTGCCCTGGGCCTACCTTTTGTCCTCGCAGGGCCCGATCGTGTTCTTCCTGGGCTTTTTGACCTTCTTTTTGATCCCGCCGTTCTTCCTGGCCGCGGTCGACTTCAGGCTCGCCAAGCCGGCCAAAAAGCGCCGCCGCCCGCGGGCCAGGGTGGCCTACCGCCTGCCCGGGAGGTAGAGACGGCGTGGACAAACACCAGGTAAGCGCAGTCCTGAATGAGATCGGACTCCTCCTGGAACTGACCGGCGAGAATCCCTTTAAGGCAAGGGCCTATTACCAGGCCGCCCGCTCGATCGGGGGCCTGGACGGTGACCTCGCGGCGCTGGCGGCCGCGGGCAGGCTCGGCGAGATTCCGGGCCTGGGGCCGGCCTTGCGGGAAAAGGTGGCCGTCCTCGCCGCCACGGGAAGGCTCCAGTACCACGAGGACCTGCGTGCCCAGGTCCCGCCCGGGCTCATCGCCATGCTGCGCGTGCCCGGCCTCGGCCCCAAAAAGATCAGGACACTCCACCACGGGCTCGGCATCGTCAACCTGGCGGAGCTCGAAACGGCCTGCCGCGAGCATCGGCTGCAGCAACTGCCCGGCTTTGGCGCCAAGACCGAGCTCAGGATCCTGGCCGGCCTCGAATGGCTGGCCAGGAACAGGGGGCGGCATCTCTGGCACGAGGCGGCGGCTGAAGCCGCGGCGCTGCTCGACGCCCTGAGAGCCGACGCCATGGTGGCGGAGGCCGATGTGGCGGGCAGTATCCGCCGGCTGCGGGAGGTCGTAAAGGACATCAACCTCGTGGCGGCCACGGATGCGCCGCACCGGGTGGCCGAGCGCTTCGCGGGCCTCCCCGGGGTTGACGAGGTCGCGGCCATGGGCGGCACCCGGGTGGCCGTGAGGCTCAAGAGCGGTATCGACGCCGATCTCAGGCTGGTGGCGCCGGGCCGGTTCGCCCCCGCGCTCTTGCACTTCACCGGCAGCCGCGAACACAACGCGGCCCTGCGCGCTATCGCCAAGGAACGCGGGCTCGAGCTAAACGAGGACGGCCTGTTTCGGGGCGATGAACTCCTGCCCTGCGCGTCGGAGGAGGAAATCCACCGCGCGCTCGGGCTTTGTTATATCCCGCCCGAACTGCGCGAGGATCTGGGCGAGCTGGAGGCCGCGGCCGCCGGTACCCTGCCGGATCTCGTCGCGGTGGAAGGGATCCGCGGCGCCCTGCACGTGCACACGGCGGCCAGCGACGGCGCGGCCACGCTCGCGGAGATGGCTCATGCCGCCGCGGCGCTGGGCTGGGAGTACCTGGGGATAGCGGATCACAGCCAATCCGCGGCTTATGCCGGCGGTCTGCGGCCCGATGCCCTGCAAAAGCAACGCGACGCCATCGAGGCCCATAACCGGGCCGGCGGGCGGCCGTACCTCCTTTTTGGCATCGAGGCGGAGATCAAGCCCGACGGCGCGCTGGATTATCCCGAGGAAATCCTGGCCGGCTTCGACTACGTGGTGGCCTCGGTCCACTCACATTTCGGCCTGGACCGGGAGGCCATGACCGCCCGGGTGATCGGGGCGCTTCATAATCCTTATGTGACCGTACTCGGGCATCCCACCGGCCGCCTCCTGCTCGAGCGCGAGGGCTACGCCGTGGATCTGGAGGCCGTCCTGGCGGCCGCGGCCGAGGAGGGGGTGGCCGTGGAGATCAACGCCAGCCCGTACCGTCTGGATCTCGACTGGCGCTGGTGCATGCGGTTCCGGGACAAGCTGCGTTTTTGGATCAATCCCGACGCCCACGGCACGGCGGAACTGGGCAACCTCCCCTACGGCATCAACACGGCGCGCAAGGGCTGGCTCACCCCGGATCGCGTCCTGAACACCTGGAGCCTGGCGGACGTGCGGCACCTGTGGCGAAAACAGAGAGAGAAGGCTCAAACACGATGACACCGCGGAGTCCATGAACCCGGCCGGACTCAAGCGGCTTTACGGCGACAGACTCTCGTTCTGGGGCGCGGTCGGCACGCAGACGACCATGCCCTTTGGCACGCCGGCGGAGGTCAAGGCCGCGGTCGCCGAACGCATCCGAACCCTGGGGGAAGGCGGCGGCCTGGTCGTCGCGCCCACGCACGTGCTCGAACCGGAGGTGCCGTGGGAGAACGTGGTTGCCTTCGTGGAGGCCGTCAGGGAGCAGTAAACCGGGGATGCCGGCCCCGCTCGCGCGGCCGGGCGGGTTCGTCTCCGCCGCCCGGGCAGGAGTTGTCCCGTGGGCGGAGAAATCTGGAGATCGCGGCGGTGGGGTTTTTACACCGCCTTGCGGGAGGCGGGCGCATGGCGGATGCTGCTGAGATCGGCCGCAGGATCGGGGAGAACATCGGCCGGGTCCTGGTGGGGCGGGAAAAGCCCGTGGAATATTGTCTCGTGGCATTGGCCTGCGAGGGTCATATCCTCATCGAGGACGTGCCCGGAGTGGGCAAGACCATGCTCGCCCGGACCCTAGCCATCTCGCTCGGCCTGGACTGCAAGCGGATCCAGTTCACCCCGGACCTGCTGCCCTCCGACCTGACCGGCGTCTCCGTCAACAACCAAAAGACGGCGGCGTTCGAGTTCAGGCCCGGGCCTGTTTTTACCCATATCCTCCTGGCCGACGAGATCAACCGCGCCACGCCGCGCACACAGGCGGCCCTGCTCGAGTGCATGGAGGAGCGCCAGGTCTCCGTGGACGGCGTTCCCCACCCCATGCCCCGGCCATACCTGGTCCTGGCGACCCAGAATCCCGTGGAGTACGAGGGGACTTTTCCCCTGCCCGAGGCGCAGCTGGACCGGTTCATGCTCCGCGTCAGGCTGGGCTATCCCGACCTGGACCAGCAGGTCATGCTCCTGGAGCGGGTCAGGGTCAGGCATCCCGTCGAGACGCTGCGGCCCGTCGTGGAGCCGGCGGAGATCGCTCGACTGCAGGCGGGGATCAGGGAGGTCCGTTTCGAAACCTCTCTCCGCCGCTACCTGGCGGAGCTGGTGGAAGCCACCCGCCGCCACGAGGAGGTCCTCCTGGGCGCCAGCCCAAGGGCTGCCATCGCCCTGTTCCGGGCCTGCCAGGCCCTGGCGGCCCTGCGCGGCCGCACATACGTGGCCCCCGAGGATCTCAAGGAACTGGCCGGGCCGGTCCTGGCCCACCGCCTGCTGCTCAGGCCCGAGAGCCTCATGAGGGGGGTGGCGTCCGAACAGGTAGTGGCGCAGGTCCTGGATCGCGTTCCTGTGCCGACCGAGGAGATCCTCCATGAAAGGTAAGCGCGCCCTGCTCGTTTTCCTGTTCGGCATCGCCCTCGTTTCCGCGTCCCGGCTCGGCTACCTCGTTCTCTACGCGGTCGCGGCCGTATATGCCCTGAGCCTTTGGTGCGTGCGCCGGGCCTTTCGCGGCATCCGGGTGGAACGGCGGCTTTCCGCCGCCAAGGCCTTCATGGGCCAGGAAATCGCGGTCACGGTCACGGCCTTCAACCGCTCCCGCCTCCCCTTGGGCTGGCTCTGCCTGCGGGCCTGGAACGAGCCTAATCTGGCCGTCTCGGGCAGCCTGGCCCGGGCGGGTCTAATGCCGGGGCGCGGCACCTTTACCCTGGCCTACCGGGTGGCGGGCATGCACCGCGGCTACTACCGGCTCGGTGACATCCACTTGAGCGGCGGCGATCCCCTGGGCTGGAATCCCGTGGAGAGCGTTGCCGGCGGCCTGGGCGCGGGGGTGACGGTGTACCCGCCCATCACGCCGCTTTGCGGGGTGCCGTTGCCCGGCGTGAGGCCTTTTGGCGCGCGGCGCGACAAGTCCCGCGCCAACGAGGACCCGACGCGCCTGGGCGGGATCAGGGATTATCAGCCCGGCGACAACCCGCGCCGCATCCACTGGCCGGCCAGCGCCTGCCGGGGCAGGCTGCAAGTCAAGGAGTTCGTGCCCACCGTGACGGCTGAAAGCCTGATCCTGCTCAACCTGGGTGAAGCCGAATACCCCGTCGATTCCTGGGCCTCGCTGGGTGAATTGGCGGTGGAGACCGCCGCCTCGCTCGTGGTCCATCTCGCGAACCTCGGCACGGCCGTGGGCCTGGCCACACACGGCCGCGATCCGGAGAATCCGGGCCATGGAGACCTGGCCTTTCATCCCGGCGCGGGAGCAGGCCAGGCGGAGGCCCTGCTCACGCTCCTGGCACGGGTGGAAGTCGCACCGGGCGCGGGTTTCGCCGGATTCGTGGACCTGCACGGGCGCGGCGCGGCCTTTGGCGCCAATCTCTTTATTATCACCCCGTCCTGGGGCGCTGAACTCACCAGGGCGGCCCGCGGCCTCAAGCGCCAAGGCAAGAAGCCGGTTCCCCTGCTGCTCGAGCCCGCGCGGGGCGGCGGGCAGAAGGCGGCGCTCCTTGCCGGCCTCTCGCCTTACGAGGTGCGCAGGGATCGAAGGAGCGGGGAGGTGCGCATCGGCCGTGGAGCCTGAAGCGAACGCCCTCGAAGCCAAGGCCGTCCTGGCGGCGTCCGCTGTGTCCGCCGGGGCGCTGGGCGCCGTCACCCTGTACCTCCTGCCCGCCGTCTTCCGCCCCTGGCCCCTGGCCCTGGCCGCCGTCTTCCTGGCGGGTCTCGCGGGGGGCCTGGCCGGTTGGGCTCTGGCCGGCGGGAGGCATGTCTTTCCGCTCGTCCTGCTCCTGCTCCCGTTCTACCGCCTGGGCCTCCTGATCCTGCGCCACGGGCCGCCCCCCTGGAAGCTCGGCGGCCTGGCCTGGCTGGCAGGGGACGGTTTTCCCTGGTGGGCCGCTGCCGCCTTGATGGCCGCGACATACGCGGGCGGGCTCATGCTGAGGTATGTCCGGATCGCGCCCAGAGAACAGTTGCTCAACCGGCCCGCGGCGGGCGCTAACCACCAGGCGGCCTGGCAGTCGAACCGGTTCGCCGAGGAGGATCACGCCGAGATTCACTGCCGGGCGGTGTACAGGATGTGGCTCTACACCGTCGTACTGGGCGCCCTCCTCTTCACCCTGGCCGGGCCTGCCGGCGAGCGGCCACCGGTCTTTTTCTGCGGCGCCCTCTTCCTCGCCTATGGCCTCTATTTCACCGGCCTCGCCTACGCCAGGCGGATGACCGCTGCCTGGCGGGAACAGGGCGTTCCAGTGCAGGACGGAACCGAACGCGGCTGGTGTGGCACATACACCGGTTTTGCCTGGCCTTTCTTTTTCCTTCTGCCTTTTTTGCCCGGCGGCTTTCAACCCCTGAATCCCATGCCGTTCATCGGCCGGTTCATCCTGGGGCGCACGGGCGTACCCCCGCCCATGCCCGGGGGGATGCCGGGCGGCAATCCGCCGAGCGGCCCCCTGCCGCCGGCGGTCGGTACCTTCTCCCCGTTGACGGCCAGGATTCTTGGGATAATCTTTTTGATCGTCCGCGCGCTGCTGGGCGTCCTGGTCGTAGCCATACTCGGCGCGGTGGCGCTCGCCGTGCTCTGGGGGTTGGCCAGGGTCCTCCTGGGCTGGGCGCGCGGCATCGAACCCCTCCGGCGGGCGCTCGGGCGTTTCCTGGCGGCGCTGGCCGCGCTCTGGCGCGGCGCCGCCCGGCTCGGGGCAAGGGTGTTGGCCCGCGCGCCGCGCCACGTAGGCCCGGACGGACACTCCGCCAAGCCCCCCGGAGCGTCCTGGCCCGCTTCGCCGGTGCGGGCCCTGTTCGCGCGTTTTGCCATCTGGGGCCGCGAACACGGTATGGCGCTCCGGCCCTCCCAGACGCCGGTCGAGATCGGCCATGGCCTGGCGCGGCTCCTGCCCGGGGAGGACGCGGAGATGGCGCTCCTGGTCGACGGCTATCGCCGGGTGCGCTACGGGGGGCAGCAGGTGAGCCGGGCGGAACTGGATCGCTACCGCAAGACCTGGGAACGCGTACAATCCGGGGGTGATCGGCGTGGAGCGCCATGAACTCGAGGCCCTGCTCGCCGGGAAGGTGATCGCCCGCGCCGAACTGGGGCCGCGCACGGTGGTGCTGGCTTTTACGGACGGGACCTTGCTCGTGCGCGAGAAGACTTTCGAAGGCCTTACCCGGGCCACGCTCTTTGGCACCGGGGGGGAGACCATCGCCACGGCCGTGTTGAGCTGAATGACCGGCATCCTCCGGCCGGACGATCATGGACCGAGGTGAGATGCGTGTACCAGGACAAGCGCTTGGCCTGCCGCACCTGCGGGGCGGTCTTCATCTTCAACGCGGCCGAGCAGGAGTTTTTTGCCCTGCACGGCCTGGAAAACGAACCCAGACATTGCCCTGCCTGCCGGCGTCAGCGCAAGGCCGCCGCCGCGTCGGGCGGGCCTTGCGAGGTGGTCTGCGCCAATTGCGGCGCGGCCACCATCGTTCCTTTTAAGCCCCGCGGGGACAGGCCCGTCTACTGCAAGGAATGCCTGGCCGCGATCGAGAGGAGGTGAGGCGGGGATGTGGCATGAACTGGCCATCGAGACCAAAAGCCGGACGGAGTTCGTGGATCTGACCGGCCTCGTGCAGCGGACGCTCGCCCAGGTGGGAGCGGCCGACGGCGTTTGCACGGTTTATGTACCACATACCACTGCGGGCGTGACCGTCAACGAGAACGCCGATCCCGATGTGGCCGCCGATCTTGGGGCGGCTCTGGACAGGATGGTGCCGGCGGGCCCCTACCGGCACGGGGAGGGCAACAGCCCGGCGCACGTCAAGGCATCCCTCGTGGGATGCTCCGTGTCCCTGCCCGTGGCCCGGGGAAGGCTCCTGCTCGGCACGTGGCAGGGCGTCTATCTCTGCGAGTTCGACGGGCCGCGCCGCCGGCGGGTGCTGGTGGGCTGGGCGGGCTAAAAGAGCCGTGGCTACTGTATATGCGGCCATGGCAAACCGGCCCCGTTTTCGGGGATGAGTATCTGTTTTCATCCCGGCCGATTAGGCCAAGAATAACCTCTGGATTACGCCGCATCCATGAAGGGGAGGTCGACGCGCGTTGGAGGAAACCGGGAACGTCACGGCGGTCGAGGGCGCCATGGCGCACGTCCGCCTGTTGCGGAGCGCCACCTGCGACCGTTGCGGAGCGTGCGGCATGGGCAAGCGCCCCGAGATCACGGTCGCGGTGCCGAATACGGCGGGCGCGCGGCCCGGCGACGTGGTCAGGCTCGCCGTGGAGGATCGCAGCGTGTTGCGCGCGGCCGCGGCTGCGTACGCCGTGCCGCTTCTCGCGCTGATCGCGGGTTACGCGATCGTATCGGCCGTGCTCGGCTGGCTGGGCGTCGGCCGCTTCCGCGAGGGATTGGCCATCGCCGCCGGTTTCCTCAGCCTGCTGCCGGCCTACAGGTGGATCCGGACGTACGACCGGCGTTTTGGCGGGCGCGTGACGCCCCGCATGGTGGAGGTCGTCAGGGGGACGGGGCGGGAAGCGGAGACGCCTGATCCGCCTGGGTGCTAAGAGCAGCGGGGGCAGCCGCGCCGGCCCCGGGATAGGCCGGCGCAACCTCGGCCAAGATCCTTGCCAGGCACGCCGCGGCCCGGTATACCTCGGCCGAGGTGGAATACTGGTTTCCCACCTCGATGATGATGGCCCGGGGAAAGAGATGCTGGTTGTAGCGCGCCTCGGCCAGGTCGATGCGGGCCAATAGACCGGGATAGAGCCTTTCGGTCGCATCGCGCAGGTTGTTGGCAAACTCGAGGTTCCGCCGCCAGTCAGGGTGGCTGAGCCCCAGGCGATCCGTGCCCACGACGAGGGCAAGCCGGGCCACTTTTTCGCCGCCCAGTTCCACCGTGCCTACCACGCCCGGGGTCGCGTCGCGGTGCAGATCTATCAGGGCGAGGGGTTCGGGATGGGCTGACAGGAGCCCCGCGGCCGTAACGAGGGAGCGTTTGTAGGCCTCGCGGAACGGGACCTGATCGTGGATGGTGCGGTCGTGTACGACGGTGAACCCTTCCGCCTCCAGGGCGCGGGCCAGGTAATCGCCGACCTGCACGATATCCCCGGCCGCGTTCTCGAGATGGTCCCGGCCGGAGATTGGCAGATACGATTCTGACGTGTGGGTGTGCAGGAGGATCACCGTATGTCCGGGCTGCTCGAGCGCCGGTTCGTTTGCCGCCCGCGCGGCCGTGACGCCGTCGCCCGGACCGGCACCGGGGCTGGATAAAGGCGGCGGGTCGGGGGCCAGTCTGATGGCGGGCACGGGCCGCGCCGCCCGCCGGCCCAGGATGGGCAGTCCCGCGCGGAGGGTCTCCTGGTGACTGTGGTAGCGGACACCGGTGGCCAAAAGCCAGAATGAACCCGGCAGGTCCAGGTCGTCCCTGAAGACGGGGTCCTGCTCGTCGGCCCGCCGGGCCAGCGCCGGCAGGCCCAGGGCCAGCATGACCTGGCCGAGCTGGTTGCGGCGGAGGAGGATCGCCTTGATCACCGTCACGGGCTCGATCCCTGCCAGGAGCCGCAAGCCGCCGGCGCCGCCGGGCGCGGGGCGGACGATTCGCGCCGCGGCGGCGGTGAGGGCAAGCGCCGCCCAATAGGGTAAGGCACGGCGGTAGAGGAGGCTGGGCAAAAGGGGCCACCTCCGGTAAAGCGCGCGAAAAAGGCGCGCATGGGGGCCATGTCCGGCCGCGATGGGTGATGCGTGCGGACGGCGTGGCGCCACTGCATCCTATGCCAACCTGTCCACCGCGCAGAACCCATCCGGGTTAAAGCACGGACTTGATCCGGAAGGATTCCTTTTTTGGGATATGGTCGACGAGAAAATGGAGCGAGGCCAGCTCCGCGAGGGCCTCAGGCCGGCTGTGGGCCTGCAATAGCCGGTTGGCGCGTTCGATGGCGATCTTGACCTGGTCGATCTCGTAGTGGTCGGTCACGAAAGCCCAGGTCGTTTCGAGCTTTTGCCAGCGCCGGGCGAACCGGTGGAGCGAGGAGAGGGCCGCCCTGTAACTACCCTCCCGCGTTTCCCGTTCCGCCCGGGCCAGATCGGCCGTCAAGCGACTGGCGGCGGCGCTCATCCTGTCCTCCACGACCAGGGCCAGGACGAGAAAGACGACCAGGACGGCGGCTATCACCAGGGGCAGGCGCATGGCGGTCACTCCTTGCCGGTATAGTAGAGATGGCCCTCACTGTCCAGGCTGGCAAAGAAGACGGCCTCCGGGCCGGCCAGGCCCAGCTTGGCCAGTGCCGCGCGCAGCCACGCCTCGTCCAGGCCGGCGCGGATCAGGTTCTCCCGGATTATACGGCCGTCCACGATCAGGTCCAGCGGCAGTCCCTCGTACTTGGTCGGCAGATTGAGATCCGCCGGATTCACGGGCCGCCGCTGCGACTTTGGGATCACGCTGAGGTCGCCGTTGGTCTCGAGGATGGCGAATTCCACGTCCTCGATGTTGGCATAGTTCTTGACGCGGAGCTGTTCCAGGAGATCGTTCAGGTTGTACCTGAGCCGCGCCAGGTCCTTCTGGCGGATGCGCCCGTTTTCCACGAGGATCGTGGGCCTGCCGCAGATGATGCGGCGCAGGGTCTGGTTGCGCAGGGTGAGGTACGAGAGCGCGACCTGGGCCGCGAGCAGCGTCAGGATGGGCACGACCCCCGTGACCAGGGGCAGGTCCCGATCCTGCATGGGCACGGCCGCCAACTCGGAGATCATGATGGCCACGACCAGTTCAAAGGGCTGCAACTGGCCGATCTGGCGCTTGCCCATCAGGCGCATGACGGTGACGACCAGCCCGTAAAGGATCAGCGTGCGCGCGAAAGCGACGAGCAAAAACGGTACCCCCGTAACACCGAGTCCGGACACGATATCTTTCCCAGGTGATTGTGGCCCGCCCGCCCGCATCCTATGCTCCTGGAGCCGCCCGCCGGCCCGGCAGGCGAGCGGGCCGGGCGATGCACGGAGGTGATGTGAGGATGCGGCGTTTGACCGAGCATCCGGCCCCCGAGGGGGAGAACTCGCTTTGGCGCTGGGCCCGCGTGGTGAGCCCGTTCAAGGTCGTCCGCAATTTCCTCGTGATCTGGTTTTGCCGTTACTGCCCGTCGCTGAGGCTCAAGTCCTGGCTCTACCGGCGCATCGGCATGAAGGTCGGACGCCGCGTCGCGCCCGGTCTCATGGCCATGTTCGACATCTTTTTCCCCGAGCTCATCACCCTGGAGGATGACGCGATCGTGGGCTATAACGCGGTCATTCTCTGCCACGAGTTCCTGGCACGCTCCTGGCGCACGGGCCCGGTCAGGGTGGGGGCGCGGACCGTGATCGGCGCCAACTCGACCATCCTGGCCGGGGTGGATATCGGCCGTGACGCGGTGGTGGGGGCGATGTCCCTGGTCAGCAGGGACGTGCCGGACGGCGCCTTTGTGGGAGGCGTGCCGGCGCGGGTGATCGGGAGGGCGGGGGACGGGGTGAAGGGTGACTGGGTGAAGGGGTGACGGGGTGAAGGGACGAAGCTCAGGACGGGGGAATGGGAGCATGGGGGGCGAATGTGTCAAGGCCGGGGAATCCGGCGACATGCCCGGCGGGCTCAGTGGGTTTTTTCTGCGGCGGAGATGGCTCCTCTGGCTGATCCTGGCCGTCAATCTCCTGGCCTCGGTCTACGGTTATTACTGGTATCGCTGGCAATTGAAAGCGACACCTTTCACGCTCTGGTTTTTTACACCCGACTGCCCCCTGGCCGCCACCCTCATGGCGGTCGCGCTGGCCATTTACCTGGTGCGGGGCAGGAGGGACACCTGGTTCCAGTTCCTGACCTATACGATCCTGATTAAGTACGGCTTTTGGACGGTCTTCGTCTTCCTCCTCTACTGGGCGACGGGCGGCGCCTATCACGCGGAGTATGTCATGCTCTGCCTGAGCCACCTGGGCATGCTGGCCGAAGGGGCTGTTTTCCTGGGCAGCGTTCCGCAAAAAACCGGCTTCTGGTGGCTCGCGGCCGCGTGGTCGCTCGTTGATGTCTATTTCGACTACTTCCACCCCGTCAGGATCGCCTGGCGCCGGGCGATTGGGGTCTACCCCTACCTCCCGAACGACACCCAGCGGCCCGTCATCCTCCTCATGACCCTGGGGATTTCGTTCGCCTTCATCATCACCGCCGCCGTTCTGACCTTGAAACGGATTCGCAGGCGCCGGCCGGGGTGATCTCCAAACCGTGCGGCGCCGGCTGAGGTGATGACCATGTCCAAGCGTCTGCCGCTCCGGGTGTTTGTCTGCCTCCTGGCCGCCGTCTCGGCCGGAGCGCCACCCACGGTCAGGATACTGCCGAGGCCCGTCGCCCCGGCCGGCGGCGAGCCCCTCGCCGCCGTCACCGCCACCCTGGCCGCCGTGGGCGACACGCTCGTGCATCTCCCCGAGGTCGAGGCGGCCCGGGACGCCAGTGGCCGGTCCTTCGACTTCAGGCCCTTTTTTGCCGCGGTCAGGCCGCTCCTCGCGCGGGCCGGGATCGCCACGGCCGTCCTCGAGACCAACCTGGGCGGCGCGGCGGGGGGGTATACGGGCTACCCCCGCTTTAACAGCCCCGACGAGATCGCCGCAGCCCTAAAGTGGGCCGGGATCGACCTTGTCTTTACCGCGCACAACCACATGCTGGACCGGGGGATCGAGGGGATCTTCGACACGCTGGCGTGCCTCGACCGCCTGGGCCTTGCCCACGTCGGATCCGCCGCCACGCCTGACCCGGCGGCGAGGATGGTCCTCAGGGATGTGAACGGCATCAGGTTCGCCTTTTTGGCCTATACCGCCTCGACCAACGGCATCCCCGTGCCAAAGGAATACGCCTGGGCGGTCAACCTCTTCGATCCCGTGCTCGTGAACGCCGATGTGGCGCGCGCCCGGTCGGCCGGGGCGGAGATCGTGGTCTGCGCGCTCCACCACGGCACGGAATATCTGCGGCATCCCGACGCCGCGCAGCGGGACATGGTCACCCTGCTGCTACGGGCAGGGGTCGACATCGTGCTCGGCAGCCATCCCCATGCCATCCAGCCCGTGGAGATGCGCCGCCTCCCGGCTGGAGGCGGCGAGGTCCGCCGGGCCTTCGTGGCTTATTCCCTGGGCAACTTCGTTTCCAACCAGCGCCGGCGGTACACCGACTGCGGCCTCATGGCCGTCGTCACCGCGGTAAAGGAGCCGGGCCGGAGGGCCCGGGTGGCGGACGCGTCCTGGCGGCCTCTCTGGGTGCATCGCTACCGCGCGGGGGGGCGCCTCCGTTACCGCGTGCTGCCGGTGTATGCGCCGGAGGCGGCGTTTTACGCAGGCGATCCCCTGCTAAAACGGGAAGATAGACGGCGCATGGACGAAGTCTGGGAGGAGACGGCGGCGCTGCTCGCGGGGGATTAGGCGCCGTCAGTCGGCCCGGCGCCCCTCTTCCCGGGAGGCCTTCTCCGCCTGTCTTAATTGCTCCCTTGCCGTGCGCGTCGCGTCATCGGCAAGAAACCGCAGGTCCTGCCGGCGGCTGTCGCCGGCTAGGCCGAACTCCTTGGCCGTCTCCCATTGCGCCTCGAACCAGGCGCGCTTTCTACGCAGCTTGGTGCCTTCTTTTCCAGGCATTTCTTCCGCCCTTTTTTTCGCAAAAGATGTAACGAACCGCTGAGGAGAGCGATATTGGTCGATTTCCTCAACGGTCTCCGCGTCTCTGCGGCAAAGCGGGATACTTGACATCTCCTGTAGAATGCCCCCGAGAGGAGCGTTGTCTTCAAGGACCTGTCGCCATCAAGACGCCGGCACAGCATGAACTCCCGGCATAGCCCGCCGGGAGACCAGCATACTAACGGTGGGTTCTTCGCCCAATCTTACGTCATGAAAAGGTGAGTAAGAGATGAAGGTGCTCCGTTGGGGCGTGCGCATGCTCGGCAGGACGGCTCTCGACCTGGTTTTTCCCGGACGGCGTTCGGCCCTGTTCCGGAGGGCGGTCTTTACCCTGGCCGCCGCGGTGCCGGCGATGCTCACCGGCTGGAGCGCGGGAGGGCGGGGCCTGCCCGCCGATTATGCCAAGCTGCGCGGCGGAGCGGCCCGCGATTCATTCCGCGACGCGCCGGCCGAGGACCGGGGGCGCTAGACATGGAGCCATGGCACAATTTTGCGGCCAGGGTGGCGATAGTCCTCCTCGCTCTGGCCGTGGCGGGGCCTTTTGCGGGCAGGGCGGATCTCGGGCAGACCCTGGTGCTCGGCGTGGCAATCGCCGGGCTACTCTACCTCCTGGGCGATCTCCTCCTGCCGCGCGTGCTCGCCCTGGCGGGCAAAGCCGCGGTCGCGGCTGGCGACGGCCTGCTGGCCGCCGCGGGGCTCCGCTACCTCGCCCCCTCCCTCGGCGCCTCTTTTGGCTGGGGCGCCTCCCTCCTCCTCGGCGCCCTGATCGGCCTCGGCGAGTACGGCCTGCACATCCTGGGTGATGCGCAAAAAGCGCCGCCCCCGGAACGGGTCTGAACTCCGCCCCGTCTCTCCCGAAGGCGTCCCTTGCCGCCTGTTCCGTAGATCGGGTATAATGGCCACGTGGCGGGGCCGGTGCGTTCTTGCGGCTCCATCGGCCCGGTCCGCCGGTGCGATTGACACGGGAGGGGCGCCAAGATGCCCGCTGGCCGCAGGGATATCGATCATCAGCCGGGGGCGGAGGATCCCGCCGTTTTGCGCCATGCCGGGCGCCATGCGGCCCGGCCGGCTGGGGCGGCCCTGGCGCGGCCTCCAGCACCGGAGCCGGTTTTCCCCGCGGCGCGCAACCGGCTCATCCGGGCCGACTGTCTGGATGTCCTGCGCGCGCTGCCGTCATGCGCGTTTGACCTGATCTACATCGACCCCCCCTTTTTTACCGGCCGCAGCCACAGCGGGCGAGACGGGCTCCCGCAGCCGGGCTCGTTCGCCGATCCCAGAGCCGGCGGCCTGGCGGGCTACCTGTCCTGGCTGGGGCCGCGCCTGGCCGAGATGCACCGTGTCCTCAAGCGCTCGGGCAGCCTCATGGTCCACCTCGACTGGCACGCCGTGCATTATGTCAAGTGTGAACTGGACGGGATCTTCGGTTACGGGAATTTCGTGAACGAGATCATCTGGCAATACAAGACGGGCGGCACGAGCAAGCGCCGGCTCGGGCGCAAGCACGATACGATCCTCTTCTACGCCAAGAGCCCGTGCTACAAGTTCAATCCCGTCGAGGAAAAGTCGTACCTCAAGCATAGATACGGCTTTGCCAACGTCAGGATCGAGCGCGACGAGGGAGGGTATTACACCCGGGTGGGCCTGCGCGATGTCTGGGACCTGCCCGCGCTCAGGGGCAACCAGCCCGAGACCACGGGCTATCCCACCCAGAAGCCGAGGGCGCTCCTGGACCGCATCGTGGCCCTGGTAACGGATCCCGGCGACGTGGTGGCTGACTTCTTTTGCGGCTCGGGCACCACGTTGCTCGCGGCCCAGGCAGCAGGCAGGACATGGCTCGGCTGCGACATCTCCGAGGCCGCCGTGGCGCTCTGCGCCAGGCGCCTCGGAGACGCGGCGGGTCCGGCGGGTATGCCGGGGACGGGGCGCGGCTTTACCGTGGAACGCTGGGGGGGCTGATCCTCACTGCAGCCAGCCCGAGAGCCTCTTTTCCAGGGCCTGCTTGGGCATGGCCCCGACGACCTGATCGACCGGCCGGCCGCCCTTGAAGACGATCAGCGTGGGAATGGACATGACGCGGTACTCGCTGGCGAGCTTCTGATTCTCGTCCGTGTTGACCTTGCCCACCTTGATCTTGCCCTCGTACTCCACGGCCAGTTCCTCGACGATCGGGCCCACCATGCGGCAGGGCCCGCACCACGGCGCCCAAAAGTCCACCAGGACCACGCCCTGATCCTGCAGGACCTCCTGGCTGAAGTTGCCGTCCGTCAATTCCTTGACCATCGCTACTCCACCTCCCATTGCTACTGATCCTTCCCGGTAAGCGGCGGCCGACACCTCCTTGGGCATCCCTGCCCGGCTGGAGTTTGCCGCCTCATCTGGGAGATCATATATACCCTACCCCGTATTGTAGCAACGTTCGCCACTCTTGTCAAGAGCCTTAATCAGGACCGACGATCAACCCGGCTCTACGTTCTCTTGTGGGGGGGAGGCATCCCGCCTACGTAGCCGCGGCTGCCACGGCGGAGTAAGTTGCCTCGCTCCTACAAGAAACAAAAGAAAAAGCCACCGGCGTACTCGCCGCCGGGTGGCTTGGTGATTGTCTGGCTCCCCGAGTAGGACTCGAACCTACAACCACCCGGTTAACAGCCGGGTGCTCTACCATTGAGCTATCGGGGAATATTCGCGTGCACGATCATAACATAAATCCGCGCCCATCCGCAAGAGTTTTTTCTGAGCCTGGTCGGCTTAAAGGTGAGGCGGCCACGGTTTGGCCCGGTCTCAGCGGGTCACGGTCACCTTGGCGAGCCCCGCCGGGCGGTCGGGATCGTAGCCCTTGGCCTCTGCGAGAAAACAGGCGAAAAGCTGGGCCGCGACGATGGCGGTAAAGGGCGACATCCATTCGGCCACAGCCGGCAGGGCGAAGGAGGTTTGACCGAACGCGAGCGCCCGCGGCGCGTCGCTGAATACGACCAGCTCACCGCCGTGTTCCTTGACCCTGCCCGCGATCTCGAGCAGCCCGTCCAGGACCGCGCCGGACGGGGCAAAGACCAACGCGGGGTAACGCGGATGCAACACGGCGATGGGGCCGTGCAGAAAGTCGGCGGCCGAGTAACCCTTGGCCCCGATATGGCTCGTCTCCTGTATCTTGAGCGCGGTCTCGAGGGCGGTGGCCTGGTTGAATCCTCGCGCCAGCACCACGCATTCCCTCATAAAGGCGTAACGCTGGACGCGCAACCGGATCTCGGCCTCGAGCGCCAGGACCTCGGCCAGCCTGCCGGGGAGCCCGTCGAACTCGGCGCGCATGCCGGCATCATGCGCCAGCGCGAGGCCCAGCATGGCCAGGAGGGCCATCTCCGCCGTATAGGTCTTGGTGGCGGCCACGGCCCGCTCGACTCCCGCCCGGCAGAGTAGCAGATGCTCGGCGCCGCGCGCCATGGTCGAGCCGGGATCGTTCGTGATGACGGCTGTCAGCGCCCCGCCGGCGCGCGCCGCGCGCAGGTACTCGTCGACGTCCGCGGCCTCTCCGGACTGGGAGAGCCCGATGACCAGGGCATTTGCCAGGCGCAGGGGGCGGCCATAGAGCGTAACGATGGAGGGAGCCGCCAGGGCTACAGGCAGGCCGGTCACGTACTCCAGAAAGTATTTGCCAAAGATGGCGGCGTGATCAGAGGTGCCGCGCGCCGCCAGGACCACCAGGCCGATCCTTCGTTTCTCGATGAGGGCCGCCAACGAGCCCACTTCGTCCGCGGCCTCGCGTTGGAGCGCGGCCAGGATACCGGGTTGGGATTCGATCTCAGCGAGCATGTGTGGCACTGCAATCCCCTCCGTGGTCGTTATTGTCCGAGAGCCTGATCAGGGCGAAAACGCAGTAATTGGCGATATCGGCGTAGTTGGCGTCCGCTCCCTCGGAAGCCAGGGTCCGGCCCGCGTTGTCCTCCATCTTTTTTAACCGCCAGACGCGGACGAGGACCTGATCGGTGATGGAGGAGAGGCGCATGACGCGCCAGGCCTCCCCATAGTCGTGGTTCTTGCGGCGCATGAGTTCCCGCAGGCGATCCACCACCCGCTGGTAGATAGCGGCCAGGTCCGCGGGGGAGATCGGGTCGCGGCCCTGTTCGGCGCCGAGATCGATCTCGGGCAGGTCCCCGGGGTGCCAGAGGCGCATCAAGGCCATGACCGCGTAATTAAAGATGCCCATGTACTCCTCCGCAGCCCCCTCGGGGACCGCCGGGCCGTCCTCGAGTTCCTCCAGTTGTCTGATGCGCCTGGCCTTGATAAAGATCTGGTCCGTCAGCGAGGGGAGGCGGAAAAGGCGCCAGGAGCCGCCGTAGTCCGCGTCCTTGAGCAGAAAGAGCGCCTTGCAGTTGTTGACGGCCGCCAGGAACGCGTCGTCGGTGGTTGCGTACATTTAATCCTCCCCGCGGTTTTTGCACTTGTGGCAAGACTCTGTCGTGCTCGTAATCGTACTCGTAATCGCGGAGTCATAATTGACTGCGAGTACGGGCGCAATAATACTGAGCACAAAGCGGAAATCCAAGATCTATGCACAGTATAGCCCATGCGTGCTCGGCTGGTCAAGGTTCGCGCGCCGGGGCGGCCGTGTACCGGATTGACATGCGATGCAACCCTGTGCTACATTGGTTTTATCTGGTTATATATAATAATCGTGCTATGCAACGTCTGGATTGTGGTGCCGCGCGGTTCATGAAACGGGAATTCTGCCTCCTTAGTCGATTAAAGGGTTAGCCTGGCGACCTTCGGGAGATTGCGCAATCAAGCCCTGCCGGGGGAGTGATCTGTCATGTCCGGGGAAACGCCCAAAACCCTGTCGGGTAGAGCCAAGACCATCCTCATCGGGGCTGCCGCTCCCATGCACCATTCGGTGCCGGTCAGGTTCCTCCTGCCCGCGGCGGCGGTCTTCATCTTTTCCCTCCTGGCGGTGGTCATCGGTTTTGAGGAAGGCCAGTCCGCGGGCGACCTGGCGCAGGCCCTGCTCGGCGAGTACAAGGCCGAGGTCCCCGAGATGCTGGACCTGCAGGTCCGCTCCTCGCGCGTGGAGGCGGATCTGGCCGTCAAAAGGTACGCCCCCGCTGGGGCCGTGGACGCGGAAAGGCTCGGGCAGGACATCGAGGCGGTGCGCAATCGCCTCGCCGTGCTGGCGGCGCGGGGCGATACCAAGGCCGTGCACGCCCTGGGCCTTGGCCGCGAGGTGGCCGATCTCTGGCACTCCTACACAGTCAACCCGGACACGGACGCGCTCGACCGCCTCTTTCGCAAGATGCAGGTCCTGAACGGCACCTTGGCCGAACTGACCCGGGACCAGCTCGACCGGCGCGCCCTGGCCATGCGGGAACACGGCAGGACGGGGGCCATGGGCAGGGTCTTCATGATCGTCCTTCTCGTCCTGGGGGGCTTGGCCGGCCTGGGCCTCTCGCTCCTTTTTGCGCGTTCCCAGGCCAGACCCCTCGAACCGCTCGTGGCGGCCGCCAACCGGCTTGCCCAGGGCGACCTGAGCGCGACCGCCGCGGTGGCGGGCGAAGGCGGAGCGGCCGAGGTCGCCAGGGCCATGAACAGAGCCGCGGCGGCGTTGCGCGCCCTGATCGCGAGCCACGCCGAGGCGGCGGCGGAGATCGGCGCGTCCTGCCAGGAGGCCCTGGATCACGCCCTGGGGGCAGCGGAGGCCGTGGCGGTGGTGGCCGGCGCCGCGCCGGCGCTCGTCGAAGAGACTGAGATCCAGTCCGAGCGGACGGCGCGCGCCTGCGAACAGACGGAGGAATCTGCCCGCGCCATGGAGACGGTCCTGGCCAGGGCGCGCGAGATCGGCCTTTCCGCGGATGAAACGGCGCGCGCCGCGGACACGGGGCGAGAGGCCGCCGCTCATTTGCATGAAGAGATCGCTGAGGTCGTCAGCCTCTCGGCC
This sequence comes from Patescibacteria group bacterium, assembly GCA_050260175.1. GTDB lineage: Bacteria > Bacillota > UBA4882 > JAAYXC01 > JAAYXC01 > JBLNBS01. Next base: position 29,856 of record JBLNBS010000121.1, read on the forward strand.
TCGGCCGAGCAGGCCACGGCCGCGCTGGAGGCCACGGCGGCGCAGATCGCGGCGTTCGTGGAGACCATCGGAGGCTTTGCCGAGCAGACGAACCTCCTGGCCCTGAACGCCTCCATCGAGGCGGCTCGCGCGGGCGAGTACGGCACGGGTTTCGCGGTCGTGGCCGAGGAGGTCAACAAGCTGGCGGATCGTTCGCGCGCCGCCGCGGGCGGGATCGAGGCGCTGCTCGGCCGCATCCGCGCCTCCACCGCCGACGCCGCGGGCGCCATCAGGGACGCCCTGGGCCGGATCGGGCGCGGCGCCGAGGCGACCGCCGCGGCCAACGAGGCCTTTGCCGCCATCTTTGCGTCAGCCGGCGCCATCGCGGCGCAGGCCAATGAGATCGCCGCCGCCGCCGACGCGATCAACCGGACCAATGACGCCGTCATCCAGGCCATGCGCGAGGCCTCGGCCGTCGCCCGCGACAACGCCACCCACACGCGGGAGATCTCCTCCTCCGCGGCGGAGCAGGCCGCGGCCTACGAGCGCATCATCTCAGCCATCCGCGACCTGGACCGCGCGGCCAAGGCGCTGGCGGAGACGAACAGGGCGTTCCAGGAGTAGGGGCGGGTTTGTTTGAAGGGATAGATAAAGCCGGGGGAGGACCCCCGGCTTTTGGTTTGCATGCTCTCAAGCAAGGGTGTTACATACAATCAGACCCGGAGCATCCCTACTGCCCGACCGGAGGCTGCAGCGGCTATCAGGCGAGCTACGACCCCAATGGTAACCTGGCGGTACGTTTACGACGACGAGAACATGCCGACCCGGGTCTACAAGACGCCGGCGGGAGGATCCGAGGCCCTGGTCGAGGAATATGCTTATGGAGCGGATGGGCTGAGAACCAGGAAGATCAGGCCTCGTGGCGCATGGGTTACAACGCCTTTTTGTTAGCGGTTTCTCTACAACACCAGGCAAAGAAAGGATTGGTTCAAAATAAACTCGGTATTATCTCTTTATACTTGGTCGGTGTTCATGGCGATCATCATTCTAAGTGCATTGGCGGCGATTGCCTGGCGTAATCGGACGGTTTCGGGAGCTGCGCCTTTCGCGGCGGTGATGATCTCCCTCACCCAATATATGGTCGGAACATATATAAACAGTATGGCCAGCGGGATCCGGGAGAAGTTGTTATGGACCTGTTATTATGTTTCGGCGGCTTGTCTCTTCGGTTTAGCCTGGTTTATCATGGCTTTGGCGATGTCCGGCTACCGGAAACGGTTTCGTAGCCGGGTTATTTGTTTGACGACCATCCTTTCGGCAATATGTCTTGGTTTAATGATTACCAACAAATATCACGGTTGGTATATGGGTAATCCCCGGGTTGAATTCAACCAGGTCAACGGAGAGCGGGGATTTGCCTATTGGCTGCTGGTAGGGGTAATTTATTTACTGATCGGTTGGGGGACGGCAATTTTCGGGCAGCGTTTTTTAAAAACTTCCGGCTGGCGGAGGCGTCAGGCTGGTATTATGTTTGCGGGGGCTTTGCCGGGTCTAGCGATGGCAATTGTACTTACGGCCTGGCGAATGTGTCACCTTCGTGAACCCTTACCTTTAGAATTACTGTTAGTATTACCGCTTGGGGTAACAGTCTGGATTTTCAGCTGGGGCGCTTTACGGTTGCGTTTCTTCGATATCATGCCCATGGCTTTGACGACGGCGGCCCAGAATATGGGGGACGGCCTGGTGGTTGTCGATCAAAACGACTATATCATCGAGCTCAATGCGGATGCCCAAAAGTTGCTGGGCGGCTCGAAATTGGAGATTATCGGGGACAAATTCGCGGATGCATTTCGGGCTTATCCCCGCCTGGCGGAGCTGGCGGCCAAGAGAGAAACGGTAACAATCGAGGATAGCCTGGAGTTCGACGGGGAACGAAGGGATTACCTGATCCACGTTACTCCCCTGGTCAACCGGCGGGGCCGCTATCTTGGCAAAGCCCTTGTCCTACA
>JBLNBS010000122.1:0-46183 GCA_050260175.1 Patescibacteria group bacterium
CAGGGGTGGCGGTGGATGCCGCCGGCAACGTCTATGTAGCGGATAGTTATAACCACCGCGTGCAGAAGTTTACGTCCGGCGGGACCTATCTAACCCAATGGGGCGGGGAGGGCTCCGGCAACGGGCAATTCAAGTATCCGCATGGCATCGCGGTCGACGCCGCCGGCTATGTCTATGTGACGGATAGAGATAATCGCCGCGTCCAGAAGTTCACGGCCGACGGGGCATATATAACCCAGTGGGGCGACGGCCTGTTTACAATACCGGAAGCCATCGCGGTCTCGGCCGACGGCCGTGTCTACGTGGCGGATGCTGGCGACCTCATTTGGGTATTTCGGCTGCTCGATGGGGAGGACGCGGAATAGGCGAAAAACTGGACAGAGTCACCAAGAACATGAGGTGAGGAAGAGGGGCTGCCGGATGAACCCGGCAGCCCCTCTTTTGGAACAAGAAACACGCGAAAAGCAACCGCAAAATCCCCACCCGGGAATGAATTCCCGGGCTGGGTTTTAGGATCGGTCTGAATCCCCTGCGGGGGATCGGTCGTTGTTTGCGGTTTTGCCCCGAGACATCTCCGAATCCCCGCAGGGATTTGAGAACGGTTTTCCTCTTAGCCCGGGATTTCAATCCCGGGCGACAATCCGCGCGGAAAAGGATCGACTTGAGTATAGCGCAGGCGGGGATGGAAGGCTCGACAATTATGAGGATCGGATCGGCCCTAAACTCCGCCGCGTCCCAGCCGATACCAGTATTAGAACGAGTTTTCTCCCCCCGGGGCGGTGAATGTGCTATAATGTAGGGCAGGGATGGTACAGTATCCTAGTCGGGAGGCCGGTCCCCAAAGACGGGCCTAAAAATCCGTCAAGGGCACATCGATGAAGTCCCTGGTGCTGGCCGCCGACGCCCAGTCGGGGGCTGGTGCTGGGGGTTAAGGGGATGGGGCGATCCGCAACGGCATGCGGGCGTTTGACCCCACCACCGTGGAGGCCCAAGTGCGTGGGGAAGCCGATGGCGCCGAACTACGGCTTGGGGGTAAACCTGCACGCGGTACGGTACTCCAGTACTTAGTGTCGGTGCAGCGTAGCCTGCCTTGAGTGGCCAGGGAGGAGCCGCCTTTGGACGGTGAAACTCTGGTTGCAAAAGAGGCTAGGGGTCTTGGCCGATCCGCCGGGGAAAACTCCTAGGCTGCCGAAAGGGCGCGTTGGGGATTGCAGTGTGGTCTAAGTGGTAATCCAGTCCCGTCTACATGGCGACAGGGCGGAGCGGGCTGAAAGGGAAACCGCCGGCATGGCAACGTGCCGGAGCCCGTTGGGAAAACCTACTGGACCTCAAGCCACAATCTTTACTCAACGCGTTGCCATCCCTTTTCTTACTTATGGGGGTGTCCGCGTGCGCATCCCCCCTCTGGTCTGGCAAAACGCCCTGATTACGTTCGTGCTCTCCATCATCCTCGGTACCGTGCTGGGTTTGATCGCATCATTGCCATATTTAGCCTCCGTGGTCCTGCTCCTGGCTTTTATCGTGGTGGGCATCCTTTTTGACATGATCGGCGTGGCCGTGGCGGCGGCGGATGAAGGTCCCCTCCACGCCATGGGGGCCGACCGGGTCGGCGGCAGCGGACAAGCCGTCTGGTTGGTGCGCAGGGCCGGCATGGTGGCCAATATCTGCAACGACGTGGTCGGCGACGTGAGCAACACCATCAGCGGGGCCATCACCATCAGCCTGGCGGCGGCCCTGGCCGTGCGGCTTCGCCTCGACGGGAGCCTGCTTTCCATTCTGGTCGTCGCCCTGACCGCCGCCGCGACGGTCGGGGGCAAAGCGCTCGGCAAGGTCTACGCCCTGAAAAAACCCCACGCGGTGGTAGTGGCCCTGGGGCGTGTGCTCTCCTGGTTGGGTTGGCCGGGCGGATCCCGGTCTCGCCGCCCCAGGCCGGGGCGAAAGGCGCAGGGAAGAAGGTATTGAGTGGCCATTCTGGAACGCATCAACGGCCCCCGCGACCTGCGGGGGCTGAGCCATGGCGAGTTGCAAAAGCTCGCCGCCGAACTGCGCGGGGAGATCATTGCCGCCGTGGCCAAGAACGGCGGGCATCTGGCGCCGAATCTCGGCGCGGTCGAACTGACCCTGGCGCTGCACACGGTCTTTGACAGCCCAAACGACAAGATCGTCTGGGACGTGGGGCACCAGACCTACGCGCACAAGCTCCTGACCGGCCGCAGGGAGGCCTTTGCCACCCTGCGCCAGCACGGCGGCCTGAGCGGCTTTCCAAAGCCCGCGGAGAGCCCGCACGACGTATTTGCCACCGGCCACAGCAGCACCTCGATCTCTGCCGCCCTCGGCCTCGCCCTGGCCCGGGACATGGCGGGCGAAAAGCACAGAGTTGTGGCAGTGATCGGCGACGGTTCGCTCACGGGCGGGCTCGCCTTCGAGGGCTTGAACCAGGCCGGCCACCACCGGACCGATCTCCTGATCGTCCTGAACGACAACGAGATGTCCATCGCCCCCAACGTGGGGGCCATCGCCAGGTACCTCCAGCGCCTGCGCATGCACCCCGGGATCCACCGTTTCTCCGCCGAACTGGAGGATCTCGTCAGGAGGCTGCCCCTGGGCGGCATCACCGTCCAGGCCATGGAAAAGCTCAAGGAAAGCCTGAAATACCTCGTGATCCCCGGCATCCTCTTCGAGGAACTGGGCCTTTCGTACTTCGGCCCGGTCGACGGCCACCACATCGGCCAGATGCAGAGGGCCTTCCGCGAGGCCCTGGCCCACGGCGGGCCGGTGCTGGTGCACGTGCTCACCCGCAAGGGGCGCGGCTACAAGCCGGCGGAAGCCAATCCGCAGCGTTTTCACAGCATCGGCCCGTTCGCGGCGGCCACGGGCGAGCCGGTGGACAAGCAGCCCGCCGGGTACACCGAGGTCTTTGGCCGGACACTGATCGAGCTGGCCAGGGAGGACGCCAGGGTGGTGGCGATCACGGCGGCCATGCCCGAGGGCACCGGGCTGGACCGTTTCGCGCGCCGCTTCCCCGGCAGGTTCTTTGACGCGGGCATCGCCGAATCGCACGCCGTGACCATGGCCGCCGGCTTGGCCGCCGGCGGGCTGCGGCCGGTCGTGGCGATCTACTCCACCTTTCTCCAGCGGGCCTATGACCAGATCCTCCACGACGTCTGCCTGCAGAACCTGCCGGTCATCTTTGCCGTGGACCGGGCCGGCGTGGTCGGCCAGGACGGGCCCACCCATCACGGCCTCTTTGACCTGGCCTATCTACGGCACATCCCGGGTATCTCCATCATGGCGCCAAAGGACGAGCAGGAGCTGAGCCGCATGCTCCGCACCGCCCTGGCCGCGGGCTGCCCCGTGGCCATCAGGTACCCGCGGGCGCCGGGCGCGGCGCGCATAACCGCGCGCAAGCTGGAAGTCATCCCCTGGGGACGCGCCGAGGTCCTGCGCAGGGGCCAGGATGTGGCCCTGCTGGCCGTGGGTCCCATGGCCGCCAGAGCCGAGCATGCGGCCAACATACTGCTCAACCGCGGCATCTCCTGCGCCGTGGTTAATGTGCGGTTCATCAAACCGCTCGACGAGGACCTGCTGCTCGATGTGGCGCAGAGCACGCGCCGCGCGATCACCATCGAGGAACACGCCGTCACGGCGGGCTTTGGCTCCGCGTTTCTCGAACTCTTGGCTGCCAGGGGGCTCACCCGGATACAGGTAAAGTGCATGGGGCTCCCGGATCGCTTCCTCGAACACGGCCCCAGGGAACTCCTCCTGGAACAGAACGGGCTCACCGTCTCCGGTATCTGCCAGGCCGTGGAGGAGTTGCGCCTGCCCGCCGTGGGCCTGAGGTTCCCGGGATGATCGGCAATCCTGACCGGAGACAAAGCACCCTGTGTTTGTGAACGCATCTCAATAGCATCTTCACAGAGAAGCTTGGGCGGATACGGCGTGAACCCATCCCGGTTGATTGGGATGGGTTTTTTCTGCCCTCACCTTGAGCCCCCACGAGCCTCGCGGATGGATGGTAAAGACGCTCCGCCAGCGGAACCGGCCGTGCCAGGCGCATATACTGTATGGCGCAATGGGGGGGCTGGGCTTGGCGGATGGAGCAGGTATGACCCGGGAACTGGCGGCCGACGTCGTGATCGTCGGCGGGGGCACGGCGGGCTGCATGGCGGCGGTGGCGGCCAAGGAGGCGCGGCCGGACCTCCGGGTGCTCATCGTGGAAAAGGCCGCCATAGATCGCAGCGGCTGCCTGGCCGCTGGGATGAACGCCATCAACGCCTACCTGCATCCCGGCGAAACCCCGGAGAGCTACACCAGGTACGCCCGCTACGACGCCTGCGGCCTCGTCCGCGAGGATCTCGTCCAAAGCGGCGCGGCCCTGCTCAACGAGGCCGTCGCCAGGCTCGAGGCGTGGGGGCTCCCTATCCAAAAGGACGCGGGCGGCGCGTATGCCCGCCGGGGCCGCTGGAACCTGAAGATTCACGGCGAGGGCCTCAAGCCCCTCCTCGCGGCCGCGGCGCGGCGCGCCGGCGCCGAGATCGCCGAGCGCGTGGCGGCCGTGGATTTGATCGTGCGCGACGGGCGGGCCGTGGGCCTTTTCGGCCTGGGCGCGCGCGACGGGAGCTTTTACGTCATCAGGGCAGGGGCGGTCATCATTAGCACGGGCGGCGCCGCGGGCATCTACCGCCCGGTGAACCCGGCCTCGGGCGCGGCCCTGGGCTGGTACTGCCCCTTCAATGCGGGTACCGGGTACGCCATGGGCCTGCGCGCCGGGGCTGAGATGACCAGCCTTGAGATGCGGTTCATCGCCCTGCGCACCAAGGGCATCCTTTGCCCCACCGGCACCCTGGCGTTGGGCTTTGGCGCCAGGCAGATCAACGCCCGGGGCGAGGAGTACATGCGGCGCCTGGCCGAGGTTGGGGGCGAGGGCGCGCCTACCTGCTACCGGATCATGGGTCCCATCCGTGAGATCAAAGAAGGCCGGGGGCCCTGTTACCTCGATACCCGCGGGCTCGACGCCCTCCGGGTCAAGGAGGCCAAGGAAGCTTTCCTGGAGATGTATCCCGGCATCGTGCTCTACTGGACGGCCAACGATCTGGATCCCGGCCGTGAGCCGGTGGAGATCACGGGCACCGAGCCGTACCTCGTGGGCGGGCACTGCCAGGCGGGATTCTGGGTCGACACGGAGCGCCGGACCACGCTGGCCGGGTTGTATGCGGCCGGGGACGCGGCCGGGGGATATCCCGGCAAGTTCGTCAGCGGCTGCCTAGCCGAGGGAATCATCGCCGGCCGGGCCGCGGCAGCGGAGGCGCAAGCGCCGCCCGCGCCGGACACGGATTTGTGCGCCGCCGAGCGGGAGAGGATCCTTCAGCCCCTGAGGCTCCCGGCCCGCGCGGGCATCGACCCCGCCCCCACGGATTTCCTCGAGCGTTTGCAGTGGGTCACGGAGTTTTATGCCGGCGGGGCCGCCTCCTTTTACGAGCTGAACGAGGAGAGGCTGGCCGTGGCTAGACGCGAGCTGGAGCGCCTGGCGGAACGGGTGCGGGATATTCGCGCCCGGGACTGCCATGAACTGATCGCGGCCCACGAGGCGGCCGATCGGCTCGTGACAGCCCGGGCCATGGTCGAGCACCTCCTGTACCGCCGGGAGACGCGCTGGCCGGGTTTCCAGACCAGGCTCGATTTTCCGGCGCGCGACGACCATCGCTGGCTCGTCTTTGTCAACTCGATCTACGACCGCGATTCCGGCCGGTTCAGCATCATGGAGCGGCCGTACAACCAGATCATCCCCGGGGATCGTTATCTGCCTTAGCACATATCGGAGAGGTATAACAAGGTTTATCACACCGCTATTAGGAGTGCCGCCGTCATGGCTGTCTTTGTCGATCGCGATCGCTGCCGGGGATGCGGGGCCTGCGCCGAGATCTGCCCCGGCGATCTCCTGGCCGTCGTCTCGAGTGTCGCCCAATTGCGGGAGGCGGGCAGGTGCTGGAATTGCCTTTCCTGCGCCAAGGCCTGCCCCCACGGGGCGCTCGCGGCCCGCCTGCCCTTCGCCCTGGGAGACCCGGGCTGCAGCCTGTGGCCGGAGCCTGCCGGGACCGGCCTGAGGTGGATCTGCGAGGACGCGCGGGGCCGCCGCGAGGTATATGAGACCAGGCGGGGGATGTCGTCATGATCCCATTGCCCCACGGCGGCAAGCTGGTGGAACGCCGCCTCGCGGGAGCGGCCGCGGCGGGCGTGCGGCAGCGCGCGGCGGACCTGCCTTGGCTGATTCTGGATCAGGTCTCCCTGTCGGACCTGGAAATGTTGGCCATGGGGGCCTTCAGCCCGCTTTGCGGCTTCATGGGCGCGGCGGATTACGAAAGGGTCCTGGCGGAGATGCATCTGGCCGGCGGGCAACTCTGGCCCATCCCGATCACGCTGCCCGTTCCCGCCGCGCAGGCGGAATGCTGGGAACCGGGGCAGGAGGTGATCCTCAAGGACGGGTGCGGCAGGACGCGCGGGGTGATCCGGGTCGAGGAAGTCTACCCCTGGTCCCCGGAGCGCGAGGCGCGCGCTGTTTTTGGCACGTCCGCAAAGGAGCATCCCGGGGTGCGGCGGTTGTTCAGCCTGGCCGACAGGCTGGTCGGGGGGGAGATCCGGGCTTTTCCCAAAAACAGCGGCGGACCCTGGGATCGCTATGTCCTGGCCCCGGCGGAGACGAGGATGGAGTTCGCCCTGCGCGGTTGGCAGACGGTGGCGGGTTTCCAGACCAGGAACCCGATCCACCGGGCCCACGAATACCTGCAAAAAATCGCCCTCGAGATCACGGACGGCCTCTTCGTGCATCCCCTCATCGGCGCCACCAAGGAGGACGACGTGCCCGCCGATCTCCGGCTGCAGTGTTACGCGGCCGTGCTGGAGACGTATTTCCCGTCCGAGAGGGTCTTTATGGCGGGCATGCCGGCGGCGATGCGCTACGCCGGCCCTCGCGAGGCGATCCTGCACGCGCTCGTCCGCAAGAACTACGGCTGCACGCATTTCATCGTGGGCCGCGATCACGCGGGCGTGGGCGAGTTTTACCGGCCTTTCGCGGCCCAGGAGATCTTCGGTTATCTCAATCCCGATGAGCTCGGCATCACGCCGCTCTTTTTCGACCAGGCCTTTTACTGCCGGACCTGCGCCAATATGGCCACGAAAAAGACCTGCCCGCACTCTCCCGACCGGCATCTGACGCTAAGCGGCACCGCCCTCCGCGCCATGCTGGCGCGCGGGGAGACGCCGCCGCCCGAATTCACCCGGCCCGAGGTGGCCGCGATCCTGCTTCGCCACTACAGCCAAGCTGGATCCCGAACGGAAGGAAACTAAGTCCGATCTATTACGAGACTTTCTAAGCGCTGTGAAAAACCGTTCTTGGACCGATAAACACGTCAAACAGGGAACGATATCACATGATTTACATGATTAATGGGATTAACAAGATTTAAGATTAAGATCATTAATAAAGATAATTTAATAGATAAATGATCTGTAAAAATCCTGAAGATCATGTTAATCCTGTTAAATCGTTTCTAATCACGTAAAGCGATTATGTAGATTAGGCAACATACCAATTTCATGCGATTCTATAACTCCTTGTCTCTGGGTACTAATCGCCATCATCTACGTTCCGGTACCTTTTTCACACCGCTTCTAGGGCGCCGTCAGGTTTTCATCCGGATCCTCTTCAGCATACTCCACCCTCACCAGGAACAGCCCCTCCGCCGGCACGCTCGGGCCGGCGAGGCGCCTGTCCTTGGCCTGCAAAAGCTCGCCGACCCACGCGGGCGGCCGTCGGCAAAGGCCCACCTGGAGCATGGTACCGACCATGTTGCGCACCATGCGGTAGAGGAAACCGTCCGCCGTCACCGAAAAGGCGAGCACCTCCCCGGCCTCTTCCCATGTTGCGTCAAGGATCGTCCGCACGCTGGTCCTGGTGCCGGATCCGGCGGAGCGAAAGGCGGCGAAGTCGTGGCGCCCCACAAGAAGGGCGGCGGCCTGGCGCATGGCCTCCACATCGAGCGGGCGGGGGAAATGATAGACCCGTCCGCGCTCGAAGACCGGCCGGACCGCGGCGCGCCAGATACGGTAGGTATATGTCTTGGAGACTGCGGAGCGCCGCGCGTCGAACGCCGCGGGAACCTCGACGGCGTCGAGCACGGCCACATCGCGCGGGAGGAGGCTGTTCAGGGCCGGGACAAAGCGCGCCACGTCCAAGGCGGATGAGGTGCGAAAGCTCACCACCTGCCCCAGGGCATGCACGCCCGCGTCCGTCCGGCCCGCGCCCGTCAGGCGGGGCGCCTGGCCCGTCAAGCGGCCCAGGGCTTCCTCCAGGACCGCCTGGATGGTGGGAGCGTCGGCCTGCCTCTGAAAGCCGGCGTAATTAGCACCGTCGTAGGCCAGGATCAGCCTGATGTTGCGCGTCGGCCTCACCTCCAAAGCCACGTGAGGGCGGCGGCCGCACCGGCCCCGGCCGCCAATACCCCCAGATCCGCCGCGCTCATTCTCCCCCGCGCGACAAAGGCGCCGTAGGAACCCCTCCGGTAACCGCGGGCCTCCATGGCCAGGGCCAGTTCCTCGGCGCGCCTGAAGGCGTAGGAAAAGAGGGCCAGGGCCAGGGCCTCCGCCCCGTGCAGCCGCGCCCTGATGCCGCGGCCCGCCCCCACCCCCCTGGCTCTCTGCGCCATGCGGATGCGCCCCCCCGCTTCCAGGAGGTCGGGCAGGAGACGCAGCCCCAGGCCTACGATCAGGATCAGGTCCTCGACCGGGAAGCCCAGCCGCCCGAGCGGCTTGAGCGCGCGGCCGAGCGCCCTGGTCAGGGCAAGAGGCGAGGTCGTGCCCGTCAGCCAGGCGCCCAGGGTCAAAAGCAGCAGCAAGCGCCAGGCGTTGAGGCCCGCGGCGGAGAGCGAGGCCGGGGTGAGCCGCGGCGGCCAGGTGGCAACCCTGGAGGCTCCGGGCGTAAAAAGCAGGTTGGCGGCGGCCGTGACGGCCAACAGCCACGCGAACGAACGCCAGGCCCCCAGGAGAAGCCGGAGGGGCAGGCCTGCCCAGGCCCACACCAGGGCGAGAAGGGCCGCCAGGACCGCCAAGACGGTAAGCCCTCGCGCCGCGGCCACCGGCACGACCAGGCAAAGGACGAGGAGCAGCTTGGCCAGGGGATCGCGGCGGTGCCAGAACGAGTCGCCGGGCCAATGGCGGCCCGGGGGCAGACGGCTCACTCCCCACCCCTCCTTGGTCCCGCCGCGAGGATCGCCTTGGCCAGATCCTCCTCGCCGGCGCCCGGATCGATCCTCCGCCAGCCGCGCTCCAGGAGGCCGGCCATGACCTGCAGGGGTTCGGGCAGGGCCAGGCCGAGGCCTGCCAGCGGCGCGGGCCGCGCAATCAGGCTTTCCCAGTCCGTATCCGCGGCCAGGCGGCCGCGATCGAGGAGAATCAGGCGCCGCGCCGTGCGCCAGAGCAAATCCAGGTCGTGGGAGGCGATGACGGCCGTCCCGGGAAAAGCCCGCAGCGCGGCGATGACGTCCGCCCTGCCCCGGGCGTCCAGGCCCGCCGTGGGCTCGTCCAATAGCAAGAGGTCCGGCTCCCCGGCCAGCACGGCGGCGATAGCCACCAGGCGCTGGAGAGCCGGGGGGAGGCGGAGGGGATCCTCGTCCAGGAGCGGCCCGAGGCGCAGCGCAGCCGCCGGCCCGGCAGCGGCGGCCGCCGCGGCGGCTGGAGCGAGACCCCTGCGGCGCGGGGCAAAAGCCAGTTCCTCCCCGACCGTGCCGCAAAAGAGCGCCTGCTCCGGTTCCTGCAGCACGAGCCCCACGCGCAGGCCGGGCGAGAGCGTGTACCGGCCCTGGGTCGGGCGGCGGAGCCCGGCGGCCAAGAGGAGCAGGCTGGACTTGCCCGCGCCGGACGGCCCGCACAGCCCCAGGCGATCGCCCGCGGCGACTGCCATGGTCACCCCGTGGAGCGCCGGACGGGCGGCGGGTTCCCCGTAGTTCAGGCTGACCCCGTCCAGACGGAGCATATCTCCTCCACCAACGTGCCGGGTGAATCGTGGGCAAAGGAAAGGTCGAGACCAAGAGATCCGAGGGCCGCGGCCAGGCGGACCAAAGGGGCAGGCTCGAGGCCCCAGCCCTCCACCCCGGCGCCCAGGCGGAGCAAGGCGCCGGGCGTCCCCTGCCAGACGATCCCACCCCCATGCAGCAACGCGATCTGGTCGGCCGGCAGTCCCCGCGCCATGCCGCCGGCCAGCCAGAGCACGCCACCGCCCTGCCGGGCAAAATCACGCGCGGCGGCCACCACCGTCCCGGCAGCAACCGGATCGAGCATGGCCGTGGGCTCGTCCAGGACCAGGCAGGCCGGCTCGGCCGCCAGGGCGGCCGCCATGGCCAGGCGCTGCTTTTCGCCCCCGGAGAGCGTGGACGGCTGCCTGGCGCGCAGCTCCCATAGGGCGAATTTCCGCAGGAGCTCCTCGGCCCGGGCTTCCGCCTCTTTGGGCGCACACCCCCGCCAGGCGAGGCCGATCTCGACCTCCTCCCGCACGGTGGCGGCGATCAGGCCCTGGCCGGGCGCGGAAAAAACCAGGCCGGCCCGGTGCGGCGCCGCGTCCGGTTCCCGTGCGCCGGCCGGCCCGCCTCCGATGAGCACACGGCCCCGTTCCGGCCGGGCCAAACCCGCGGCCAGGAGCGCCACCGCCTGGCGCGCGGACGCTTCGGCCCCCAGGATGGCGAAAAACTCTCCGCGGCCCAGGGAAAAACTCAGGCCGGAGAGAGTCGTCGCGGCACCCGGGGATGTATAATGGACCTCCTGGAAGGCCAGGAGCCCTTCGTTCACGGCAAGAGTTCGAGGACGGCCATGGGCGCCGCGTCGCCCCTCCGCGGACCGGCTTTGACGAGGCGCGTGTAACCGCCGGGTCTCTGGGAGAACTTGGGAGCGACCTCGGCAAAAAGCTTCTGTACCGCCTCGGGCTCCACCAGCTCGGCCGCTGCCAGGCGCCGGGCATGGAGATCGCCCCGTTTGGCCAGGGTGATGAGATGCTCCGCCAATCCCCTGACCTCTTTGGCCTTGATCTCCGTGGTCGTGATGCGCCCGTGCTTGATCAGAGCCGTGGCCAGTCCCCGCAACAAGGCACGCCTTCCTCCGGCGCGCCGGCCGAGTTTCCGTTCCAGCATCTACTTCCGCACCCCCGTAAGCTTCAATCCTCGGACTTGCGCAGGGAGAGCCCCAGCGCTTCCAGTTTCTGTTGGACTTCCTCCAGGGATTTCCGGCCAAGGTTCCTGACCTTCATCATGTCTTCCTCGGTCTTGCGCGTCAATTCCTCGACCGTGTTGATCCCCGCGCGTTTGAGGCAGTTGTACGACCGCACGGAGAGATCCAGTTCCTCGATGGTCATCTCCAGGATCTTGTCCTTGGATTCCTCTTCTTTTTCCACCATGATCTCGGTGGCGCTCACGGACTGGCTCAGATTCACAAAGAGCTGCAGATGCTCGGAGAGAATCTTGGCGGCCAGCGAAACCGCCTCCACCGGATTGACGCTCCCGTCGGTCCAGATGTCAAGCACCAGGCGGTCGTAGTCCGTCACCTGGCCCACGCGGGTGTGCTCGACGACGTAATTGACCCGCCGGACCGGGGTAAAGATTGAATCGATCGGGATCACCCCGATGATGTTCTCCGTCCCCTTGTTCCGCTCGGCCGGCACGTAGCCGCGCCCGCGATCCAGGGTGATCTCCATGGACAGCTTGGCGCCCTTGCCCAGGCTGGCCAGGTGCAGGTCGGGATCGAGGATCTCGACGTCGCTGGGGAGAGTGATGTCCGCCGCCTTGACCTGCTTTTCCCCCACGGCCTCGAGCCTGACCTTCTTCGGCCCGTCGCCGTGGAGCTTCACCCGCAGTTCCTTGAGGTTCAGGATGATGTCCGTCGTGTCCTCGACCACACCGGGAATGGTCGAGAACTCATGCAGCACCCCGTCTATCTTGACCGAAGTGACCGCCGTCCCAGGCAGGGACGAAAGGAGGACGCGGCGGAGCGAGTTGCCCAGGGTCGTGCCGTAGCCCCGCTCCAAGGGCTCGATGACGAACCTCCCGTGACAATCCTTGTCCGTGACCTCCTCGATCATGATCTTCGGTTTCTCGATCTCGATCACAAAAAACCCTCCTTCTCGGCTTTGGGCGGATCAGCCGTGGCCCGGATGAGGGCGGGTTAACGGGAATAGAGCTCCACGATGAGGTGCTCGCGGACGGGCACATCGATCTGCTCGCGCAGTGGCAACGCCTTAACGCGTCCGGTCATCTTGACCGCGTCCACGTCCAGCCATTCCGGGACGGTCCGTTCCGGTGCTTCGGCGGCCAGCTGCTTCATGCGGGGTGATGCCAGAGCGCCCTCTCGCAGCGTGACCTCGTCGCCTGCGCGCAGGAGATAGGAGGGGATATTCACCTTGTGGCCGTTGACGGCAAATGCGCCGTGTCTCACCAACTGGCGCGCCTCGGGCCTGGAACCGGCGAATCCCATGCGGTAGACCACGTTGTCCAGCCTGCTCTCGAGGATCTGCAGCAGGCTCTCGCCGGTCACGCCCTGTTTCCGTTCGGCCAGGGCAAAGTAACGGGCGAACTGCCTTTCCAGGACCCCGTAGATACGGCGCAGCTTCTGCTTCTCCCTGAGTTGCACCCCGTACTCGGAGATCTTCTTCTTGTCCTGGCCGTGCTGCCCCGGAGCATATGAACGGCGCGTCACCGCGCACTTGTCCGTCAAGCAGCGATCGCCTTTCAAATAGAGCTTTTCACCCTCGCGGCGGCAGAGCCGGCAAACCGCCCCCGTGTATCTGGCCATTACTACTCACGCACCTCCTCTGGCTTAGACGCGCCGCCGTTTGGGGGGGCGGCAACCGTTATGCGGGATCGGCGTTACATCCTTGATGAGACTCACATCTATCCCGGCGGCCTGCAGGGAGCGGATCGCCGCCTCGCGCCCGGCGCCGGGCCCCTTGACGAAGACCTCCACCTGCCGCAGGCCGTGCTCGGCCGCGGCCCTGGCCGCCGTCTCCGCGGCCATCTGGGCGGCGTACGGGGTGCTCTTGCGCGAACCCTTGAAGCCCATGGCGCCCGCGGTCGCCCAGGAAATGACGTTGCCCTTGGTGTCGGTGATGGTCACGATGGTATTGTTGAACGACGATTTAATATGAGCCACGCCGTTCTCTATATGCTTGCGTTCGCGCCGCTTGGCCCTGACGCCGCGTCTGACCGGTCTGGCCATCGCTCGTGTACCCCCTTACTTCTTTCTCCTGACACCCACGGTCTTTTTAGTGCCCTTGCGTCCGCGCGCATTGGTCCTGGTCCGCTGGCCGCGCACCGGCAGGCCGCGGCGATGCCGCAGGCCGCGGTAGCTCCCGATCTCGATCAACCGCTTGACGTTCATGCCCTCCTCGCGGCGCAGATCGCCCTCGACCTTGTAGTCGCGGTCGATCACCTCGCGGAGATTGGTGACTTCCTCCTCGGTGAGATCCCGCACCCGCGTGTTGGGATTCACGCCCGATTTGGCCAGCACCTCGCGCGCCGTGGTCGGCCCCAGGCCGTAAATATAGGTGAGGGCTACCTCCACCCTCTTGTCGCGCGGCAGATCCACACCGGCTATGCGCGCCATGTTACCGCCTCCTCAAATGCTTATCCCTGTTTCTGTTTGTGCTTGGGATTATCGCAGATCACCATGACCCGTTGCTTGCGCTTGATGATCTTGCAATTCTCGCAGATCCGTTTGACCGAAGGTCTTACTTTCATCCGTATAGCCTCCCACTCTAGGAACGTTCTTACTTGTACCGGTATACGATGCGGCCGCGGGTGAGGTCGTAAGGGGAGAGCTCGACCGTGACGCGGTCCCCTTGCAGGATTTTGATGAAATTCATCCGCATCTTGCCCGAGATATGGGCCAAAACCTCGTGACCGTTCTCCAAAGCCACCCGGAACATGGCATTGGGCAAAGGCTCCACCACGGTGCCCTCGACCTCGATCACGTCCTGTTTGGCCATGGCTTAGTCCCCCTCTTTGCAGGAACGCAACGCGCTCCTGACCGCCTCGTCCGTCAGCTGCCCGTCCTCGAGCTGGACGGGTACCGCATGGCTTTGGCGTTGAACGTGGCGTGGATTCTTCTTTTTCGGGCTGCCGACGCGGCGTTTGACGCCATCCGCCAGCCAGAGCCGCTTTTCGTCCAGGCCCACCACGACGAATCGCTCCCCGGCTTCTCGGCCAGCCAGGGCCACCACGATCTGCCCGATCTGGAATCCGGCCGTAGTCTCCTCCACCATCAGCCCTCCGCGCAGGTATGATGCCCGCACGTGCGCGACCCGCTGCTGCTCCCCCCGCCCCTTTGCGCCGAGGCGCAGAGGTTCAGAGGGTGATGATCTCCGGTTCGCCGTCGGTCACGTGGACGGTATGCTCGAAATGAGCCGAGAGGGATCGATCCCTGGTGATTACCGTCCAGCCGTCCGGCTTGGTCTGCACCTGATACCCGCCGGCATTGACCATGGGCTCGATCGCCAGCGTCATACCCGGACGGAGCACGGGATCGTAATCCAGCCTGCCCAGGACAAAGTTTGGCACCTGCGGCTCCTCGTGCATGGCCTGGCCGATGCCGTGACCCACGAACTTGCGCACCACGGCGTAGCCGGCCGCCTCGACGAAGGTCTGCACCGCCCGCCCGATGGCGGAGAGGCGGTTCCCCGCCCGGGCCGCGGCCACGCCGCGCGCCAGGGATTCCCTCGTCACATCGAGCAGCCGCGCCGCCTCAGGCGACACGCTGCCGATCGGGACGGTCAGGGCCGCGTCCGCGTAATAACCCTCGTATACAGCCCCAAAATCCAGGCTGAGCAGATCACCCTCCAAGAGCCGCCGTTTGCCCGGGATGCCGTGCACGACCTCCTCGTTGACGGAGGTGCACAGGGCGGCGGGGAAGCCGTTATAACCCTTGAAGGCCGGGACGGCGCCCGCCGCGGCGGTCATGGCCGTAGCCCGCGCGTCCAAGGCCGCGGTGGTAAGCCCGGGTTTGGCCATCTCGGCCAGGGCCGCCAGTACGTCGGCCACGATGCGCCCGGCGCGGCGCATCTTGGCCAGCTCCGACTGGGACTTGAGTACGATCACCGCGCCCTCCAGGCCGCGAGTGCCTTCTCGAGCAGGTCGTCCACTTCCGCGATCGTGCCGTTGGCCCGAACCGTGAGGAGTAATCCCAGCTGGCCGTAATAGGCAAGCAGGGGTTCCGTCTGGGCGGTATAGACCTCCAGGCGCCGCGCCACGGTCTCCGGCCGGTCGTCGTCCCGCTGGTGGATCTCCCCCCCGCACCGCCCGCACACGCCACCAGCGGGCGGTTTCTTTGTCTCCACGTGATACGGCTCGCCGCATGCGCGGCAGACGCGGCGGCCGGTCAGCCGCTTGAGAATGAGATCCGCGTCCACCTCCAGATTGACGGCAGCGGTCAGCCGCTTGCCCCGGGCGGACAGATGGCGGTCCAGGGCGTCGGCCTGGGCCACCGTACGGGGGAAGCCGTCGAGGATGAATCCGTCCCCGCAATCGGGGGCGTCAAGGCGCTCAACGACGATGCCGATCACGATCTCGTCGGGCACCAGGGCGCCGCTGTCGAGGTAGGATTTGGCCCGCCGCCCGAGCGGCGTGCCCTCGCCGATCGCGGCGCGAAAGATATCCCCCGTCGAGATATGCGGTACGCCGTGCCGGTCAGCCAGCAGCTTGGCCTGGGTTCCCTTGCCCGCGCCGGGTGGACCAAGCATGATGAGGTTCACACCTTCACCCCCAGCTACTTGAGAAACCCCTCGTACTGCCGCATGATCAGGTGGGACTCGATCTGCCGCATGGTGTCGATGGCCACGCCCACGGCGATCAGGAGGGCTGTGCCGCTGAAACCGGCGGACATGTTGAAGAACCTCGTGACCATATTGGGCAAGAGAGCCACGAAGGTCAGAAAGACGCCGCCGGCAAAAGTGATCCGGGTCAGGATCTTGTCAAGGTAATCCGAGGTCGGCTTGCCCGGCCGGATCCCCGGGATGAAACCACTGTACTTCTTGAGGTTGTTCGAGACCTCGATCGGGTTGAAGGTCGCGGCTGTGTAAAAGAACGTGAAGAGAAAGACCATGATCGCGTAGGCCGCCATATACACCCAGCTGCTCGGGAGGAAGAGCTTTTGGATGGCCCGGATGAATCCCACCTCCGGGAAGAACCCGGCCAGGGTCGGCGGGAACGACAGCACCGAGACGGCGAAGATGATCGGGATGACGCCGGCCTGGTTGACCCGGAGCGGGATGTGCGTGGTCTGGCCACCGTACATGCGCCTGCCCACCACGCGCTTGGCGTACTGCACGGGGATGCGCCTCTGGCCCTCGTTGACGGCCACGACCAGGGCGACGATCGCCACGGCGCCCGCGGCATAGAGCACGGCCATATACCAGTCGATACCGCCCGAGCCGATGCTCCGTACGAACTGGATGGCGCCGGGCCAGAACCTGGCCACGATGCCGGCGAAAATGATGAGCGAGATGCCGTTGCCGAGGCCGTACTCAGCGATCAACTCGCCGATCCACATCAGGAGCATGCTGCCCGCGGTCATGACGATGATGATCTGGGCGATGTTCCAAAGCGAGTCGCTGATCAGGTACTCCGAAAAGTTCACTGTATAGGCCCAACCCTGGACGACCGCGAGCAGGATCGCGCCGTACCTCATGTACTGCGTGATCTTGCGCCGTCCCTCAACCCCCTCCCTCTGCATGCGCTCCAGCGCGGGGATGACCATCGTCAGGAGCTGCATGATGATGGAGGCGGTGATATACGGGTTGACCGAGAGAGCAAAAAGGCTCATCTTGCGCAGGGCGCCGCCCGAGAGGATATCCAAGAGGTTGAACAGGTTTCCGGCTTCGCCGAGGCTGCTGATGGGCTTGAAACCCGGCACAGGGATATGAGCGCCCAGGCGGAAGAGGAAGAGCATCCCCACGGTGAAAAAGATCTTCTTCCTCAAGTCGGGAAGCTTGAACGCCGTCTTGACCGAGTCCAGCATGGGCATCTCAGATCACCTCCGCTTTCCCCCCGGCGGCTTCGATCTTTTGCCGGGCCGAGGCGGTGAATGCATGCGCCCTGACGGTCAGTTTGCGGTCGAGCTCGCCCGTGCCGAGAACTTTCAGCCCGTCGCGCAGGTTCTTGACCAGGCCCTCTTCATGGAGCAGTTCGGGCGTGATCTCGCTCCCCGCGGCAAACCCGTTCAGCCGCGCGAGGTTGATCACGGCGAACTCGCGCCGCCACTTGTTGTTGAACCCCCGCTTCGGCAGGCGGCGCTGCACGGGGTTCTGGCCGCCCTCAAACGCAGGCCCCTTGGATCCGCCGGAGCGCGCCCTCTGGCCTTTATGCCCCTTGCCCGCGGTCTTGCCGAGACCCGAGCCGATGCCCCGCCCCAAACGCTTCCGTTCGCGCCTGGCGTCGGGGACGGGACCGAGTTCGTTGAGTCTCACTCCGCTCACCCCTTAGAGCTCCTTCATCTCCACGAGATGGCTCACCTTGCGCACCATGCCCCGGATGGCGGGCGTGTCGAGGTGGGTCACGCTCTGGTGCAACCTATGCAGGCCCAGGGCGGCGATGGTCTTTTTTTGCACTTCCGCCCGGCCGATGGCGCTGTGCTTCCAGGTAATCTCCACCTGCTTGACAGCGGCTTTGGTTTTCTTGCGCGGCATGCCTTACTCCCCCCTTGGGCGTTGCCTATATAATCCACCCACAGCCCACCGCCCCTTCTCACACGGAGGGGCGCGCATGGAGGGAGGTGGGTGGTGGACGCCTGTTCAGCGCAACTCCTCGACGCTCTTGCCCCTGATCCGGCCCACGTCCTCGGCGCGTTTCAGGGATCGCAGACCCACCATGGTCGCGTTGACGATGTTCAGGGCGTTGGAGGAACCAAGCGACTTGGTGAGGATGTCCTTGACCCCGGCCGATTCCAGCACGGCGCGCACCGGTCCACCGGCGATCACACCCGTGCCCGGCGAGGCCGGCTTGAGGAGCACGCGGCCGGCGCCAAAGACCCCCTCGATCTGGTGAGGGATGGTCGTATTGACCATCGGTACCTCGATCAGGTTCTTCTTGGCATCCTCCACGCCCTTGCGGATGGCTTCAGGCACTTCGGCCGCCTTGCCCAGGCCCGTGCCGACGTGCCCCTGGCCGTCCCCCACGACGACCAGGGCGCGGAATGTGCGGCGCCTACCCCCCTTGACCGTCTTGGCCACGGGATTGATCCGCACGACCTTTTCTGTGAGCTCCAACAAAGCCGGATCGATGCGCTTCAAGTCCTTCCCCCCTAAAACTCCAGCCCCGCCTCGCGGGCCGCCTCGGCCAGGGCTCTTACCCGGCCGTGGTAGATGTGGCCCCCGCGGTCAAAGACGACCTGCTTCAGGCCTTTCCCCAGGGCGCGCCGGGCGATGGCGGCGCCGACCGCCTTGGCCCCGGCGATGCTGCCCGGGCTGCCGGCCAGGTCCTTTTTCACCTCGGCATCCAGAGTGGAGGCAGAGATGAGCGTCACGCCCCGCGTATCGTCGATGACCTGGGCGTAGATATGGTGCAGGCTGCGAAAGACCGCCAGCCGCGGGCGCTTCGTGTCGCCCGCGATCTTCCTACGCAGACGGAGATGACGACGGTTCCTTTCCACCCTGCGATTGCGCTGCCCAATCAAACTAGCCGCCTCCCTCGCCACGCGGTTTATTTCTTGGCGGTCTTGCCGGTCTTGCCCGCCTTGCGCCGGATGCGTTCCTTTTCGTAACGGATCCCCTTGCCCAGATAAGGTTCGGGCTTGCGGACCGCCCTGATCTCGGCCGCCGCCTCGCCGACTCTCTGCTTGTCGAGGCCCTTGACCAGGATCCTGGCGGGCGCGGGCACCTCGAACTCGATGCCCGGACCGGGGTCGATCTCCACGGGATGGGAATAACCCACCGTGAGCACCAGCTTGTTCCCGGACTTGGCGGCCCGGTAGCCGACACCCTCTATTTCCAGGCCTTTGCTAAAACCCTTGGTCACGCCCTCCACCATGTTGGCGATGAGGGTCCGGGTCAGCCCGTGCAGTGATCTGTGGCGCCGCTCGTCGGACGGCCTCTCCACCAGTATCCTGCCTTCGGCCAGCGACACGCGCATCTCGGGATGGAAATCCTGCTTGAGATCACCCTTGGGCCCCTTCACCGCCACGGTATTACCCTCGATCCTGACCTCGACGCCCGCCGGTATCTCGATGGGCTTGCGCCCGATTCTGGACAATCAGCACACCCCCCGCGGCCAAGGCCACGTGTTTACCAGACGTAACAGAGCACCTCGCCGCCGACGCCTTCCTTGCGGGCCCGACGGTCGGTCATGAGCCCCCGCGAGGTGGAGAGTACGGCGATGCCGAGCCCGCCGAGCACCCGGGGCAATTCGTCCTTGCCCGCGTAAACGCGCAGGCCCGGCCGGCTGATCCTCCTCAAGCCCGTAATCACCCGGTCGCGCTCCGGCGCGTATTTCAGGTGCAGGCGGATGACACCCTGTCTGCCGTCGTCGATGAAATCGCAATCCTCGATGTAACCTTCATCCTTCAGGATCGCCGCCAACTCGCGCTTGATCCGCGAGCCCGGCACCTCGACCATCTTGGCCCGGACCACATTGGCGTTCCGGATTCGTGTCAGCATGTCGGCGATCGGATCGCTCATCGCCATGGATAAATCCCCCTTCCCCGCCTTACCAGCTGGCCTTGGTGACGCCAGGCAGTTCGCCGCGGTGGGCCAGTCTCCGGAAGCAGATGCGGCACATGCCGAACTTGCGCATGTAAGCGCGGGGGCGGCCGCAGATCTTGCACCTGTTGTGCCGCCGCACCTCGAACTTTGGCACGCGGCCGGACTTGATGATCATGGAGGTCTTCGCCACTTCAATCCCTCCCCGCTAAGCCCTGAAAGGCATGCCGAGAAGCCTCAGCAGTTCCAGGGCGTGCTCGTCGGTCCTGGCCGTGCTCACGATGACCACGTCCATGCCGCGAACCTTGTCGACCTTGTCATAGTTGATCTCGGGAAAAATCAATTGCTCCCGCAGACCCAGGGTGTAATTGCCGCGCCCGTCAAATGACTTGGGCGACACGCCGCGGAAATCCCTGATGCGCGGCAGGGCCGTGTTGAACAATTTGTCCAGGAACTCGTACATCCGCTGGCCGCGCAGCGTCACCTTGACGCCGATGGGCATGCCCGTCCGCACCTTGAAGGCGGCAATGGACTTTTTTGCCCGCGTGACGATTGGTTTTTGCCCGGAGATGGCCGTCAGATCGGCCACGGCCGAATCTATCGCCTTGGCGTCGCCGGTGGCCTCCCCCACGCCCATGTTGATCACGACCTTTTCCAGGCGCGGGATCTCCATCACGTTCTTAAAGCCGAAACGCTCCTTGAGAGCGGGCATGACTTCCTTCTGGTACTTGTCTCGCAACCGCGACACCGGCCGCACCTCCTCGGACCTCTAGAGTCCGCGCCGCCCGTTCCGGGTTTACTGGGCGCAAACCCTCTGCACCATGCGCCACGCGATAAGCCAACGCCAGCCGACTGAACCGGTTCAGTCGATCGTCCGCCCGCATTGCCGGCAGGTACGGACCATCACGCCGTCCACGGCTGGCTCGCGGCGTATGCGGGTGGGCTTATTGCAGCCGCCGCAGACCAGCATGACCTTGCTGGTGGGCACCGGGACGGCCTTGTCGATGACGCCCCCCTGCGGGCTGGCCTTGGTCGGCTTGGCATGCTTCTTGGCAAGGTTCAGGCCCTCGATGATCACCTTGCCTTCCCGGCCGAGCACGCGCTGGATCTTACCGCGCCTGCCCCGGTCCTTGCCGGCCAGGATGACCACCTCGTCACCCTTCCGGAGCAGCGTTCTCGTTTCCGGCATTCTGTCGTCCTCCTCCCGCCGCAACCTCCGTGAAACCGACCCAACCCGGCATCCATGCCGTCCTTCCCTAAAGGGAAGGCCGTAAAGTAAGACTTAGGCTTATTGGCTCCCCTTCCCTTCGGGGAAGGGGTCGGGGGTTAGGTCTAGAGAACCTCCGGCGCCAGGGAGATGATCTTCATGAATTCCTTGTCCCGGAGTTCGCGGGCCACGGGTCCAAAGATCCTGGTGCCGCGCGGATTCATCTGATCCGTCAGGATGACGGCGGCGTTATCATCAAAACGGATGTAGGAGCCGTCCGGCCTCCGCGTGAGCTTGGTCGTGCGGACCACGACCGCCCGCACCACGTCGCCTTTCTTGACCGCGGCCCCCGCACCCGCGCCCTTTCTGGCCGCGGAAGGCGGAAGCGCGTCCTTGACCACCGCCACGATCTGATCGCCGATTCTAGCGTAACGGCGGCGCGAACCGCCGAGCACCCTGATGCACATGACCTGCTTGGCCCCGGAATTGTCGGCCACGTTCAAATAGGTCTGGGCCTGGATCACGCGCGGCCCCTCCCTTCATCTTTCTTTAGCGCTAGCGGGCGCGTTCGATGATCTCAACGACCCGCCAGCGTTTTTCCCGCGAAAGGGGCCTGGTCTCCATGACCCGGACACGGTCGCCGGTATGGCACTGATTCTCCTCGTCGTGGGCCTTGATCCTCACCGTGCGCCGCATGGTCTTGCCGTAGAGCGGATGCTGCACCAGCCGTTCCAGGGCCACCACGACCGTACGGTTCATCTTGTCGCTAACCACCTGACCGATCCTGGTCTTGCGCAATGGCCGTTCAGCCATACCAGTCCCTCCCGTAGGCGCCCGCCGGGCTCAAGCCCGGTTGAGGCGTAGTTCCCGCTCGCGCTGCACCGTCTTGACCCGCGCGATCGATTTGCGCACGTCATGTACGCGGCCGGCGTTGTCCAGCTGGCCCGTGGCGAGCTGGAAACGCAGATTGAAGAGCTCCTGCTTGAGGTCGCTGAGCCTCTGGCTCAGCTCCTCGTTGGTCAGGTCCCTGACCTCCTTGGCCTTCACCGGGCATCACCACCCGCTTCTTCGCGCTTGACAAACCTCGTCCTGATGGGAAGCTTGTGCGCGGCCAAGCGCAGTGCCTCACGCGCGACCTCTTCCTCGACGCCGGTGACCTCGAACATGATGCGCCCTGGCTTGACCACCGCCACCCAGTGCTCTGGCGCTCCCTTGCCGCTGCCCATGCGGGTCTCGGCGGGTTTTGCGGTGACCGATTTGTCGGGGAAGATTTTGATCCATACCTTGCCGCCGCGTTTCATATGGCGTGTCAAGGCGATACGCGCGGCCTCGATCTGGATGTTGGTGATCCAGCCCGGTTCCGCGGCCTGGAGACCGAAATCGCCCATGCCGAACCGGGAGCCGCGCACGGCCTTGCCCTTCATGCGGCCGCGCATGACCTTGCGATGTTTGACCCTCTTCGGAACGAGCATCTTATGCGCCTCCCCCGGCCTTGTTCGGCGTCTTGCGCTGCGGCAGGACTTCGCCCTTGTAGATCCAGACCTTGACGCCGATCTTGCCGTAGGTCGTCTTGGCCTCTGCCACGCCAAAGTCGATATCGGCCCGCAGGGTATGGAGCGGTACCTTGCCCTCGCTGTACACCTCGCGGCGGGCGATCTCAGCCCCGCCCAGGCGGCCGCTGCAGGAAACCTTGACGCCCTGCGCTCCCAGGCGCATGGTGCGGCCGATGGCCTGCTTCATGGCGCGCCGGAAAGATACACGCCGCTCCAGCTGGAAGGCGATGTTTTCCCCTACCAGCTGGGCGTTGAGTTCGGGGCTCTTGACCTCGGCGATGTTGAGTTGGACCTGCCGGCCCGACCTCTTCTCGAGATCCTTCCTGATATTCTCGACCTCGGTGCCGCCCCGGCCGATGACCATGCCCGGCCGGGCGGTGTGAATGGTCACCTTGAGCCGGTTGGCGGCGCGCTCGATCTCCACCTTGGCCACGCCGGAAGCGTAGAGCCTTTTTTTCAGATATTGGCGGATCTTGAGATCCTCGTGCAGGAGGTCTGCGTAATCCCGCTCCGCGAACCACCTGGCATCCCAGTCCTTGATGATCCCCAGCCGCATACCCAACGGATTGACCTTCTGGCCCATGCTTACGCCTCCTTCTCCCTGAGCACAACCGTGATATGGCTGGTGCGCTTGTGAATCAGCGCCATGCGGCCCTGTGCCCGCTGATGCATGCGCTTCATGGTCGGGCCCTGATCCACGTATGCCTCAGCCACCACCAGGGAGTCGCGGTTGAGGTTGTGGTTGTTCTCCGCATTGGCCAGCGCCGATTTGACCACCTTGGTCACGACCTCCGCGGCCAGCCTCGGCGTAAACTCCAGGATTTGCAAGGCCTGGTTGACCTGTTTCCCCCGGATCAGGTCGATCACTTGCCTGGCTTTGCGCGGTGCGATCCGCACAAAACGCGCTATCGCCCGTGATTCCATCCCGTGAACCTCCCCACAGCCCGGTCCAAAGCCGTAGACTGCTAGCTAAACTCGTGACCTCTGATTCATACCGGTTCGCGCGCCGCCGCAAGGGATGTCCCGCCCGGTATTTCAGGGATGTCACGGATCCAGGCCGCTATTTGAGCGACGTGGACCGCTCCGTGTGCGCCCCGTGCCCGCGGAAAGTCCGCGTGGGGGCGAACTCGCCGAGTTTGTGCCCGACCATGTCCTCGGTGAGATAGATCGGCACATGCTTGCGCCCGTCATGAATGGCGAGCGTGTGCCCCACCATCTCCGGGAACACCGTCGAGCTGCGGGACCAGGTCTTGATGACCCTTTTTTCGCCCTTCTCGTTCATCTCCCGCACCTTGGCGAGGAGCCTGGGCTCGACATATGGTCCCTTCTTGGACGATCGCGACATCTCGTTTCCTCCTCAGGGCCTTGCTGCGCCGGCTTTTTACGCGCGCCGCTTGACGATCATCCGGTTCGACCGCTTGTTGCGCTTGCGGGTTCTCTGGCCGAGGGCCGGCTTGCCCCAGGGCGTGACCGGCGCCCGGCCGATGGGCGACCGCCCCTCGCCGCCGCCGTGCGGGTGATCGACCGGATTCATGACCACGCCGCGGTTGGCGGGCCTCCTGCCCAGCCAGCGGGAGCGCCCCGCCTTACCGATGGTCACGTTCTCGCGCTCAATATTACCGACCTGGCCGATGGTGGCCATGCACTCCTGGTGCACCCTGCGCACCTCGCCGGACGGCAGCCTGAGCAGGGCAAAAGCCCCCTCCTTGGCCACGAGCTGCGCCCCGGCGCCGGCGGTCCGCACCAGCTGGCCGCCCCCGTTCTTCTTGAGCTCGATATTGTGAATCACCGTGCCCACGGGGATGGCGGAGATCGGCAGGGCGTTACCCGGCTTGATGTCTGCCTCGGGGCCGGAAACGACGGTCTCACCCACGCTTAAACCCACGGGGGCCAGGATGTATCTCTTGGCGCCGTCGGCGTAGTGCAGGAGCGCTATGCGCGCCGTGCGGTTCGGATCGTACTCGATGGCCGCCACCTTGGCCGGCACGCCGATCTTGTCCCGCCTGAAGTCGATGACGCGATACATCCTCTTGTGCCCGCCGCCGCGATGCCTGACCGTCACACGGCCGCTGCTGTTGCGGCCCGCGGTGGATTTTTTGGGCTCCAGGAGGGCCTTCTCAGGAGTTGCCTTGGTCACTTCGCCGCGGGCCGCGGAGGTCATGAACCGCCGGCCGGGCGAGGTGGGCTTGTATTTCTTGATAGCCAATTTACTACCCCCAAAGGGTTAGTCTAGACGCCCTCAAAGAACTGGATCCTGCTCCCCGGAGCCAAGGTGACGACCGCCTTCTTCCAGTCCGGGCGCTTTCCCTCGCTCTGTCCCATGCGTTTCCACTTGCCGAGCACCCGTTCGGCATTGACCGCCAATACCTTGACCTTGAAAGCCTCTTCGACCGCCTTCTTGATCTGGTGCTTGTTGGCGCGGCGATCCACGACGAAGCAATACTTGTTCTGCTCCATGAGCCTAGTGGTCTTTTCGGTGACGATGGGGCGCCTCAAGATATCCATCGCATCCATCTCAGGCCAACGCCTCCTCCACCTTGCTCACGGCCTCGCGGGCGAGCAGGAGCCGGTCGTGATCGAGCACGTCGTACACGTTAAGCGCCTGCGGGAGCAGTGTGGTCAGCCCCGGGATGTTGCGGGCCGACTTCACGACGTTCTCTTCGGGCTCGGCCAGCACGATCAGGGTCTTGCCCGGCAGATTGAGGCGCTCGAGGACGGCGACCATGGACTTGGTCCTTGGTTCCTCGAAATGCAGGCCCTCGACGACCATCACCTCGCGCCCGGCCGCCTTGGCCGAAAGCGCGGAGATGAGCGCTGCGCGGCGGGCCTTGCGCGGCATCCTGAACCCGTAGTCCCTGGGCGTGGGCGGGAAGATGACTCCCCCGCCGGTCCAGAGGGGCGAACGCCGGGAGCCGTGCCTGGCCTGCCCCGTACCTTTCTGGCGCCAGGGCTTGCGGCCGCCTCCCCTGACCTCGCCGCGCGTCTTGGCCTTGGCCGTACCGAGACGCCGGCCGGCCAGGGCAAGCGTGACGGCGTCGTGCAAGAGGGCCCGGTTGGGCGCGGCGCCGAAGATCTGCTCGGAGAGCATTATCTCGCCGGTCTGTTCACCCTCGAGGTTGTAGACCGGAACCATAGGCATACCAATTCCCCCTTAGACTCGCGCCTTGACCGACTGCCTGATGGTCACCAGGCCGCCCTTGGCCCCTGGCAATGCCCCCTTGACGAGGAGCACGTTCCGTTCCGCGTCGACCTTGACGATCTGGAGCCGTTGCACGGTGACGCGTTCGGCGCCCAACCTGCCCGGCAGTTTGCGGTTTTTGAAGACGCGCGCCGGATCGGTCGCACAGAGCGATCCCGTACGGCGATGGTACATGGAACCATGCGCCATCGGGGCCCGATTGAAATTCCACCGCTTGACGACCCCGGCAAAACCCTTTCCCTTGCTGATCCCCGTGACGTCCACGTACTCGCCCTCGCGGAAGATGTCCGCCCTGATCTCCTGCCCGACCTCGAAAGACGGGTCCCCTTCCTCGAGGCGGATCTCCCGGAGATACCGGGCGGGTTTGGCCCCCGTCTTGGCGAAATGTCCGCGCACGGCCTTGGTGAGCAGGCGCTCGCGCCGTTCGCCAAAGCTCAGTTGGACGGCCTCGTACCCGTCGGTCGCCACCGTCTTTTTCTGCACGACCTGGCAGGGCCCGGCCTGGACCACCGTCACGGGGGTGAGTTTGCCGTCGGGACTGAAGTACTGCGTCATCCCGACCTTGCGTCCGAGTATGCCCTTGGCCATCGTAACCCCTCCTAACCGGCAAAGGGAGATGAGAAGTCAGAGGTCTCGAGCACGGAACGAGCGCCGGCTTCCGACCCCCCCCCGGCCCCGGCCGGTCAGAGCTTGATCTCGATATCCACGCCAGCCGGCAGATCAAGCCGCATGAGTGCGTCCACCGTCTTCGAGCTCGGCTCCAGGATGTCGATCAGGCGCTTGTGGGTCCTCATCTCGAACTGCTCCCGGCAGTCCTTCTCCACGTGCGGCGCACGCAGGACGGTATAGATGTTCCTCTCCGTGGGCAGCGGGACGGGCCCCGAAACGAGCGCGCCCGTGCGTTTGGCCGTTTCGACGATCTTCTCCGCGGACTGATCGAGCAGGCGATGGTCGAACGCCTTGAGTCGGATCCTGATCTTTTGGTTGGCCATGGAGCGTCCCTCCTATGGAATATAGAGGTGAGAGGTCAGAAGTGGGAGGTGAGAAGCCGCAACTACCCGCTCCAGCCTCGCATCAGCCACTCGGCGATGTTCAGAGGCGAAAGGCGCGTAACAATTCTTCGCCTTTCCCGATTCCGGCATCCATCTTCCGACCTCTCACATCAGGTCACTCCAGGATCTTGGTGACCACGCCGGCCCCGACCGTGCGGCCGCCCTCGCGGATGGCGAAACGCAGGCCCTCTTCCATGGCGATGGGGGTGATGAGCTCGATGACCAGCTTCACGTTGTCCCCGGGCATGACCATCTCGCTGCCTTCCTGCAGCTTGATGACGCCGGTCACGTCGGTCGTCCGGAAGTAGAACTGCGGCCTGTACCCGTTGAAGAACGGGCTGTGCCTGCCGCCCTCCTCCTTGGTCAACACGTATACCCCGGCCTCAAAGTGCGTGTGCGGCGTGATCGTCCCCGGCTTGGCCAGAACCTGGCCCCGCTCGATCTCCTTGCGGTCCACGCCCCGGAGCAGCACGCCGATGTTATCGCCCGCCTGCGCCTGGTCGAGGAGCTTGCGGAACATCTCCACGCCGGTCACGACCGTCTTTCGTGTCTCAGCCAGACCGACGATCTGTACCTCGTCTCCGACCTTGACCGTGCCCCGGTCCACTCTCCCCGTGGCCACGGTACCACGGCCCGTGATAGTAAAGACATCCTCCACCGGCATGAGAAACGGCTTGTCGATATCGCGCATCGGCTCGGGAATCCACGCGTCGCACGCGTCCAGCAATTCCTGGATGCACTGGCATTCCGGCGCGTTCGGATCCGTGGCCTGCAGGGCTTTCAGGGCCGAACCCCGGATCACCGGCGTCTTCTCCCCGTCAAACTCGTACTTGGAGAGCAGTTCCCGGACCTCGATCTCCACCAGTTCCAACAGGTCGGGTTCCGTCACTTTGTCCACCTTGTTCAGGAAAACGACGATGAACGGCACATTCACCTGCCGCGCCAGGAGGATGTGCTCGCGGGTCTGCGGCATCGGGCCGTCCTCGGCCGAGACCACCAGGACCGCCCCGTCCATCTGCGCCGCGCCGGTGATCATGTTCTTGACGTAGTCGGCGTGGCCCGGGCAGTCAACGTGCGCGTAATGCCGCTTGGGCGACTCGTACTCCACGTGAGCCGTGGCGATGGTGAGGATCTTGGTGGCGTCGCGCCGTCCCTGCGATTCCGAAGCCTTGGCCACCTCGTCGTAGCTCACAAATTTGGCCATGCCCTTGGCCGCCTGGACCTTGGTGATTGCCGCCGTCAGCGTGGTCTTGCCGTGATCGACGTGCCCGATCGTCCCGATGTTCACGTGCGGCTTCGTCCGCTCAAACTTTTGCTTGGCCATCCCTCTTCCTCCTCGAACTATTTTTGCCGTTCCGAATCTCCATTGCCGGCCAACCCATCGCCGGTCAAGAAGGGCGCGCCTTGCTCAGGCGTACCCGCCCCCGCGAAACATGATCCCTTCGGCCAAAGCGGCCGGGACCTCCTCATACTGGCCGAAGCGCATGTCGTACGTGGCCCTGCCCTGCGAAAGAGACCGGATCCGCGTGGCATAGCCGAACATCTCCGAGAGCGGCACCATACCCCGTACGACCTTGGCTCCGGCTCTCGTCTCCATGCCTTCCACCCTGCCCCGCCGGCCGTTGAGATCGCCCAGAATATCGCCCACGTATTCCTCGGGCGTGACGATCTCCAGGCGCATGACCGGCTCCAGGAGGACCGGATCCCCGGCCTTGGCCGCCTCGCGGAATCCCATGCTGCCCGCGATCTTGAATGCCAGCTCGGACGAGTCCACCTCGTGAAAGGACCCGTCCAGGAGGCGCACCATCACGTCCACCACCGGGTAACCGGCCAAGGGGCCGTTCAGCCCGGCTTCGCGCACACCGCTCTCCACGGCGGGAATATACTCCCGCGGTATGGCGCCGCCCACGATCTTGTTCTCAAAAGCAAAGCCCGTACCGGCGGGCAGCGGCTCCACCTCGAGGATCACGTCGCCGTACTGGCCCCGCCCGCCGGTCTGGCGGACGAACCTGCCCTGCGCTCTGGCGGCCCGGTGGAGCGTTTCCCTGTAAGCGACCTGCGGCCGCCCCACGTTGGCCTCCACCTTGAACTCCCGAAGCAGGCGGTCGACGATGATCTCCAGGTGCAGCTCGCCCATGCCGGAGATGATGGTCTGGCCGGTCTCCGGGTCCGTCTTGACCTTGAAGGTCGGATCCTCCTCGGCCAGCCGGGAAAGCGCGGCGCCCAGTTTGTCCTGGTCCGCCTTGGTCTTGGGCTCGATCGCGATCCAGATGACCGGCTCGGGAAAGTCCATGGCCTCGAGGATCAGCGGGTGCTTTTCGTCGCAGAGCGTGTCCCCGGTCACCGTCTCCCGCAAACCCACCGCGGCCCCGATGTCTCCGGTCCCGATCGCGTCCAGATCCTCCCGGTCGTTCGCATGCATGCGCAGGATGCGGCTGATCCGTTCCCGTTTGTCCCGGGTGGCGTTATAGACGTATGAACCCGTCTTGAGTTCGCCGGAGTAGACGCGGAAGAAAACCAGTTTCCCCACGTAGGGATCGGCGGCCACCTTGAACGCCAAAGCCGACAAGGGTTCCCGGTCGTCTGGCCTGCGCTCCTGGTCCGTGCCCTTGTCGGGATGCACGCCTTGCACGGGCGGCAAGTCGCTGGGAGCGGGCAGGTAATCGACCACGGCATCCATCAGGAGCTGAATGCCTTTGTTCTTGAAGGCCGATCCGCACAACACCGGGGTAATGCGGGCAGCCAGGGTGCCGCGGCGCAGGGCCGCGCGGATCTCCTCCGGGGAAAGTCTCTCCCCCTCGAGGAACTTTTCCGCCAGGGACTCGTCCTGTTCCACGGCTGCTTCGATGAGGAGCTCCCGGTAGTGCCCTGCCTCCTCGGCCATCTCGGCCGGGATGGGACCGGTTTCGATCTGGGTGCCGAAATTGTCAAGGTACAGGTGGTACTTTTCCTCGATCAGGTCGATGACGCCCCGGAAACCCTCCTCCGCGCCGAGCGGCAACTGCAGCGCGACGGGATTGGTGCCCAGCCGCTCGCGCATCATGCCGATGGCGCGGAAGTAGTCGGCACCCACCCGGTCCATCTTGTTGACAAAGGCGATGCGCGGCACCCGGTACTTGTCGGCCTGCCGCCAGACCATTTCGGACTGCGGTTCCACCCCGCCGACCGCGCAAAAAACCGCCACGGCTCCATCGAGCACCCTGAGCGCCCGTTCGACCTCCACGGTAAAGTCCACGTGCCCGGGCGTATCAATGATGTTGATCTGGTAACCCCGCCATTCGCAGGTCGTGGCGGCCGAGGTGATGGTGATGCCGCGCTCCTGCTCCTGCACCATCCAGTCCATAACCGTGGAACCCTCATGCACCTCGCCCATCCTGTGGACCTTGCCCGAGTAAAACAGGATCCTTTCGGTGGTCGTGGTCTTGCCGGCGTCGATATGGGCCATGATGCCGATATTCCTGATTTGCGCCAACGCGAACGCTCGTTTTTCAGACAAATACTTGTGCTTCCCTTCCCTCAGGAGCCTGTGCGCTGCCGCGGGATCCTCCGCGCCCCAAGATCCGGATCACCAGCGGTAATGAGCGAAGGCCTTGTTGGCCTCGGCCATCTTGTGCGTGTCTTCCTTTTTCTTGATCGAGTTCCCGAGCCCCTGGGCGGCATCCAGCAACTCGCCCGCGAGCTTTTCCTCCATGGTCCGTTCGGCGCGGTTCCGTGCATTGGTGACCAGCCACCGGATGGCCAGGGCGGTCCGGCGCTCCGGCCGCACCTCCACCGGGACCTGGTAGGTGGCGCCGCCAACGCGGCGCGGCTTGACCTCGAGCACCGGCATGACGTTCTTGACCGCCTGCTGAAAGGTCTCGATCGGATCCTTGCCGGTTTTTTCCTTGATCCGCTCCAGGGCGGCGTAAAAGATCCGCTCGGCCACACCGCGCTTGCCGCTGTACATGATCTTGTTGATGAACTGCGTCACCAGACGGCTGTTGTGGAACGGATCGGGTGTGATTTCACGTTTTGAGATACTGCCTCTCCGCGGCAAGACACACACGCCCCCCTACTTCTTTGCGCCTGCTTTGGCCGCAGCGGCCTTGGGCCGCTTGGCGCCGTATTTGGACCGGCCCTGGCGCCGGTTCTGCACGCCGGCCGTATCGAGGGTTCCGCGGATGATATGATAGCGGATACCCGGCAAATCCTTTACGCGGCCGCCGCGGATGAGGACCACGGAGTGCTCCTGCAGGTTATGGCCCTCGCCGGGGATGTAGGCCGTGACCTCCATCCTGTTCATCAGCCTGACGCGCGCCACCTTGCGCAGGGCGGAATTGGGCTTTTTCGGGGTCTGTGTCTTGACAACCACGCATACCCCGCGCTTTTGCGGCCCGCCGGACTCCCGGATCTCCTCGTTCGGCGTGTTGTAGGACCAGCGCAAGGCCGGAGCCGAGCTTTTCTTGGGGACCTCTTTGCGCCCCTTGCGTACCAACTGGCTGATGGTGGGCAATCCGTGTACCTCCCGTCCTCCGGCGTAATGCTACGCCCTGAGAGTCGCGATCACGGCGGCGCCGACGTCGATCTGGGCCAGGGTGCCGAGTTCGCGCTGGGGCAGCCCGGCTGATCTGAGCTCCACGCCGTGCTCGGCGCAGGCAGCCATGATCTTGCGCTTGATATGCTCATCGACGTCGGTGGCCAGATAGACCATTGCCGCCCGTCCCTGCTGCAATACTCGCAAGGTCTGCTTGAAACCGACCACCCGCTTTGCGGGATCACGCAGGACCTCGAGCATTGTCGCCCCCTGTGAGCTGTCTTTTGCAGGCCTTTCGAAAACGAACGCCCACGGGCAACAATGGTGTTTTCGAAAGCCTGGTTGAGTCAGACACCTAACCATTTTAACATTGGACCATATCGCTGTCAAGAAAGAATGCTCAGCCCTCGGCCTGTTCCGCTTGGTCCGTGAGGATCCTGATATTGCGGTACCGCGACATGCCGGTGCCGGCCGGGACCAGTTTGCCAATGATGACATTTTCCTTGAGCCCCAGGAGCGGATCCTCGCGCCCCTTGATCGAGGCCTCGGTCAGGACGCGGGTCGTCTCCTGGAAAGACGCGGCCGAAAGGAAGCTCTCGGTGGCCAGCGAAGCCTTGGTGATCCCAAGGAGAACGGGCCTGGCCACCGAGGGCTCGCCGCCCTGCGCCTCGATGGCGGCGTTCTGTTCCTCCAGCTCGAAGACGTCCACGAGCCCTCCGGGGAGCAGATCCGTGTCTCCCGGCGTCTCGATCTTGCGCTTGCGCAGCATCTGGCGGACGACGACCTCGATGTGCTTGTCGTTGATCTCCACGGACTGGGTGCGGTAAACCTCCTGGACCTCCTGGACGATATACATCTGCACTCCCCTGATGCCTTTGACCTTGAGGATGTCGTGCGGGTTGGCCGAGCCCTCCGTCAGGCGGTCGCCGGGCTCCACCCGGAAGCCGTCGCGTACACGCAGCCGGGCGCCGAAAGGAACCTGGTAGGCTTTTTCGTCGCCGTTGTCCGTGGTGATGACGACCCTGCGCATGCCCTTGATCTCCATGATCTTGGCCACGCCGCCGACCTCGGCCACGATGGCCTGCCCCTTGGGCTTGCGCGCCTCAAAAAGCTCCTCCACGCGCGGCAGGCCCAGGGTGATGTCGTCGCCGGCCACGCCGCCCATGTGGAAAGTGCGCATGGTCAGCTGGGTGCCGGGTTCGCCGATGGACTGCGCGGCGATGATGCCCACGGCCTCGCCCACGTCCACGAGCTTGCCGGTGGCCAGGTTGCGTCCGTAACACTTCACGCAGACGCCGTACCGCGTCCTGCAGGTCAGGACGGAACGGATGGAGACCTCGCGGATACCGGCCTTTTCAACCATTTTGGCCGCGTCCTCCGTGATTTCCTCATTCTGTTCCACGATGACCTCGCCCGTCTCCGGGTGGACGAGGCGCTCGGCGGCCACCCGCCCGATGATGCGCTCGGCGAGCGACTCGATCTGCTGGGCCTCGCCTTCCTCAAATTCGCTCTCGTAGTAAATGGCCTCGACCTTGATACCCTCGGTGGTGCCGCAGTCCTCCTCGCGCACGATCACATCCTGTGCCACGTCCACCAGGCGCCGCGTCAGGTAGCCGGAGTCCGCCGTGCGGAGCGCCGTGTCGGCCAGTCCCTTGCGCGCGCCGTGCGTGGAATTGAAAAAGTCGAGCACCGAAAGACCCTCGCGGAAGTTGGTCTTGATGGGCAGGTCGATGGTGCGGCCGGACGGATCGTTCATCAGGCCCCGCATCCCCGCGAGCTGCGACAACTGCTGGAAATTGCCGCGCGCCCCCGAGTTGGCCATCATGAAAACGGGGTTGAACCGGCTGAGCGACGTGCGGACCTCTTTTTCCACGTCCTCCTTGGCCTTGCCCCAGATCTCCAGGACCTTGATGTAGCGCTCCTCGGGGGTGATCAGCCCGCGCCGCAGATGGTTCTCGAGCTGTTCCACCTTGGCCTCGGCCTCGGCGATAATCCTTTGCTTGGCCTCGGGTATGGTGATGTCCGTCACCGAGATGGTGGCGCCCGACTGCGTGGCGTAACGGAAACCCACGCGCTTGATCTGGTCGAGCACCTCCGCGGTCTGAACCGTCCCGTAGTGGCGGCAGCAGTAACTGACGATGCGGCCGAGCTCCTTTTTGTCCACCTCTTTGTTGAGGTAGCCGCGGCCGGTGCGCACGTGATGGTTGAAGATGATGCGCCCCGCCGTCGTCCAGCCCTCCTGGTTGTCAGTCTCGGCAAAGGGTTCCGCCATGCGCACCTTGATCTTGGCGTGCAGATCCAGGATACCGGCGTCGAGGGCCAACAGCACCTCGTCTATGCCGGCAAAGGTCTTGCCCTCGCCGGGCACGCCGTCCCTGGCCACGGTGAGGTAGTAACACCCCAGGACCATGTCCTGGGTAGGCGTGGCCACCGGCCGGCCGTGAGCCGGCGAGAGGATGTTATGCGCGGAGAGCATGAGCACGCGGGCCTCGGCCTGCGCCTCAGCCGAGAGCGGCACGTGGACCGCCATCTGGTCTCCGTCAAAGTCGGCGTTGTATGCCGTGCAGACCAGGGGATGGATCTGGATCGCCCTGCCCTCGACCAGCACCGGCTCAAAAGCCTGGATGCCCAGGCGGTGCAGGGTCGGCGCCCGGTTCAACAGGACGGGATGCTCCCTGATGACCTCTTCCAGCACGTCCCAGACCTCGTTGCGGGTCCGCTCGACCAAACGTTTGGCGGATTTGATGTTGTGTACGTGGCCCTCGTCCACCAGCCTTTTCATCACAAAGGGCTTGAACAGCTCCAGCGCCATCTCCTTGGGCAGGCCGCATTGATGCAGCTTGAGCTCGGGGCCGACCACGATCACGGAACGGCCGGAATAGTCGACCCTCTTGCCCAGGAGGTTCTGGCGGAACCGGCCCTGTTTGCCCTTGAGCATATCCGAGAGGGACTTGAGCGGCCGGTTGCCGGGTCCGGTGACCGGGCGGCCCCGGCGCCCGTTGTCGATCAGGGCGTCGACCGCCTCCTGGAGCATGCGCTTTTCGTTGCGGACGATGATGTCCGGCGCGCCCAGTTCCAGGAGCCTTTTTAAGCGGTTGTTCCGGTTGATGACGCGGCGGTAGAGATCATTCAGATCGGAGGTGGCGAAACGGCCGCCGTCCAGCTGGACCATGGGCCGCAATTCGGGGGGGATCACGGGGATGACGTCCATGATCATCCATTCCGGCCTGTTCCCGGACTTGC
This sequence comes from Patescibacteria group bacterium, assembly GCA_050260175.1. Classification (GTDB taxonomy): domain Bacteria; phylum Bacillota; class UBA4882; order JAAYXC01; family JAAYXC01; genus JBLNBS01. The sequence goes on from JBLNBS010000122.1 coordinate 34,488, forward strand.
GAAACGCCTCCACCACCTCGAGGCGGCGGATGGCCCTGATCCGGCGCTGGCCGCTGACCTCGCGCACCTCGCGGCGGAGTTCCCGGGCCAGGACCTCGAGATCGATCTCCTCGAGCAGCTTCTTGATACCCTCGGCGCCCATGTACGCCTTAAAGCCCAGGCCGTATTTCTCGCGCCCCTCGCGGTATTCGTTGTCCGAGAGGAGCTGTTTTTTCAAGAAAGGGGAATCGGCGGGATCCACCACCACGTAGGAAGCGAAGTAGAGCACCTTTTCCAGCGCGCGGGGGGAGATGTCGAGCAGGAGCCCCATGCGGCTGGGAATGCCCTTGAAATACCAGATGTGCGAGACCGGCGCGGCCAGCTCGATGTGGCCCAGGCGTTCCCGGCGCACCTTGGACCGGGTGACCTCGACGCCGCAGCGGTCGCAGACTATACCCTTGTACCGGATACGCTTGTACTTGCCGCAATGGCATTCCCAGTCGCGCTGGGGGCCGAAGATCCGCTCGCAGAAAAGCCCCTCGCGTTCGGGTTTGAGCGTCCGGTAGTTTATCGTCTCCGGCTTCTTGACCTCGCCGCTGGACCAGGCGCGTATCTGCTCCGGCGAAGCCAGGCCGATCCTCAAGGCGTCAAAGTTGTTGGTGTCCAACAACGCTGGGGCCCCCTTTCTTTCGAAAACGGCGCGCGTGAGTCAGAAGGCCGCGCCGCCGCGATGCCTATTCATCCTCCTCGATCTCGCCGACCGGGATTTCCTCATCGACTGTCGCCTCCGCCTCCTCCTGCCCGGCGGCCCCGTCCTCAACCTCGAGATCGTCCCCACCGGGCCCGGCGAGATCGGGCACGAGGATGCCCTCGTCCTCGTCGAGCTCTTCCTCGCCCTCTTCCTCGCCCTCAAAGGCCTCGTGTTCCTCGCCGGTCTCCTCGGAGATGGGCTCGGGCCGGCCCTCGATGTCGAGACCCAGCTCGCGCGCCATCTCCCTCACGTCCTCCTCCTCGTCCTTGATCTGGATCTCCTCGGCCTGTTCGGTCAGGACGCGCACGTCCAAGCCCAGGCTCTGCAGTTCCTTGATCAGGACCTTGAACGACTCGGGCACGCCGGGCTCGGGCACGTTCTCACCCTTGACGATGGCCTCGTAGGTCTTGACTCTGCCCACCACGTCGTCGGACTTGACCGTGAGCAGTTCTTGCAGGGTATAGGCGGCGCCGTAGGCATACAGGGCCCAGACCTCCATCTCGCCAAAACGCTGCCCGCCGAACTGGGCCTTGCCGCCCAGGGGCTGCTGGGTGACGAGGGAGTACGGCCCCGTCGAACGGGCGTGGATCTTGTCGTCCACGAGGTGGGCCAGCTTGAGCATGTAGACATAGCCCACGGTGATGGGGTTGTCGAAAGGCTCGCCCGTGCGCCCGTCGTAGAGCACCGTCTTGCCGCTCTCCGGCAGGTTCGCCTGCTCCAGCATGCCCAGGACCTCTTCCTCCGTGGCGCCGCTGAAGACCGGGGTCGCGATGTGCAGATCCAGGACCGTGGCCGCCCAGCCCATGTGCGTCTCGAGCACCTGGCCCAGGTTCATGCGAGAGGGAACGCCCAGGGGATTGAGGACGATCTCGATGGGTGTGCCGTCGGGGAGAAAAGGCATGTCCTCCACGGGCAGGATCTTGGCGATGACGCCCTTGTTGCCGTGCCTGCCCGCCATCTTGTCCCCCTCGGAGATCTTGCGTTTTTGCGCGATATAGACTCTGACCAGGCGGTTGACGCCCGGCGGCAGCTCGTCACCCTGCTCGCGGCAGAAAACCCGCACGTCCACGACTTTGCCTGATTCGCCATGAGGCACGCGCAGGGAGGTGTCGCGGACCTCGCGCGCCTTTTCGCCAAAGATGGCCCGCAGAAGGCGCTCCTCCGCCGTCAGCTCCGTCTCGCCCTTGGGCGTGACCTTGCCGACCAGGATGTCCCCCGGGCGAACCTCCGCGCCGATGCGGATGATGCCGCCATCGTCCAGGTCATCGAGGGCGCCCTCGCCGACATTGGGGATGTCGCGCGTGATCTCCTCCGCGCCCAGCTTGGTGTCTCGGGCCTCGCACTCGTACTCCTCGATGTGGATCGAGGTAAAGACGTCCTCCGTGACCAGCTTTTCGCTGATCAGGATGGCGTCCTCGTAGTTGTAACCCTCCCAGGGCATAAAACAGACCAACACGTTGCGGCCCAGCGCCAGCTCGCCCATGTTGGTGGAGGGCCCGTCGGCGATGATCTCGCCCGCCGCCACCCGCTGCCCCAGGCTCACGATGGGTTTCTGGTTGATGCAGGTGCCCTGGTTGGAGCGCTTGAACTTGAGCAGGCGGTGGTGTTCGACGTGCCCGCTGTCGCACCTGATCACGATCTCGTCGCCGGCGACGCGCTCCACCACCCCACCCTCCTTGGCCAGGACCACCACCCCGGAGTCGATGGCGGATTTGTACTCCATGCCCGTGCCGATGCGCGGAGGCTCGGTGCGCAGGAGGGGCACGGCCTGCCGCTGCATGTTGGAGCCCATCAGGGCCCTGTTGGCGTCGTCGTTCTCCAGGAACGGGATCAGGGCCGTGGCGATGCTGACGATCTGTTTTGGGGAGACGTCCATCAGGTTGATCCGATCCGACTGGACCTCCAGGACCTCGCCCTTGTGGCGCGCGGTAACGCGCCGGTTCGTAAATGTACGCGCCACCGGATCGTAGGGTTCGTTCGCCTGGGCGATGGTGTACTTGTCCTCCTCGTCCGCGGTGAGGTACACGATCTCGTCCGTCACCCTGCCCTCGATCACCCGCCGGTACGGCGTCTCGATGAAGCCGAACTCGTTGATCCGGGCGAACGTGGTCAAGGAACCGATCAGGCCGATATTGGGCCCCTCGGGCGTCTCGATGGGGCACATGCGGCCGTAGTGGGAGTGATGCACGTCGCGGACCTCGAATCCCGCCCGTTCCCGCGAGAGCCCGCCCGGCCCGAGCGCGGAGAGGCGGCGCTTGTGGGTCAGCTCTGCCAGGGGGTTGGTCTGGTCCATGAACTGCGAGAGCTGGGAACTCCCAAAAAACTCCTTGATCGCCGCCACCACGGGCCTGATGTTGATCAAGGCCTGCGGGGTGATGACGTCGACCTCCTGGATGGTCATGCGTTCCTTGACCACGCGTTCCATCCGCGAGAGGCCGATGCGGAACTGGTTCTGCAGGAGCTCGCCCACGGACTTGAGGCGCCGGTTGCCGAGATGGTCGATATCATCGACCTCGCCCTTGCCTTCGCGGAGGTCCACCATGTAGCGGACCACCCCGATGATATCCATGCGGGTCAGGGTCTTGACCGCCTCGACCCGCTCCACTTCTTGCTCAAAACGGTTCCGCCAGGCGCGGTAATCCTTTTGGCTCATGACCAGGCGGCCCTCTTGCGGCCGCAGATCCAGGTACGCGGCAAAATAGCCCAGGGTCTCCGCGGAGGCGTTGATGGTCACCTTGGTCCCCGGCTCGGCGGCCTGTAGGGCAAAGAGGATGCGATCGTAAACCTTGGGCGGGAGATGGATGCGCCTGCCGCCCTCGCCTTTGACGATGAACTCGTCCCGCAGGGGAATGTCGAGCCCCAGCTTTTTGTTGAGCTTGTACCGGCCGACCGGCGCCAGATCGTAGCGGCGGGGATCGAAAAATAGGCCCTCGAAGAGCGTGCGGGCTGTATCTACGGTCGGCGGCTCGCCGGGCCGGAGACGCTTGAAGATCTCGACCAGGGCCTCTTCCTCGTTCTGGGTATTGTCACGCTCAAGCGTGTTGCGGATGCAGTCCTTGTCCTCGAACAGCTCCAAGATCTTGGCATTGGTGCCGTAGCCCAGGGCGCGCAGGAGGACCGTGACCGGGGTCTTGCGGGTGCGATCGATCCGCACGTAGAGGACGTCGTTGCTGTCGAATTCGAACTCGAGCCATGCCCCGCGCACGTTTGGCATGATCAGAGCCGAATAGAGCGGGTTCCCGCTGGTGTCCAGGGTGGATCCGAAATAAACCCCGGGCGAGCGCACCAACTGGCTGACGATAACCCGTTCCGCGCCGTTGATGATAAAGGTGCCCTTTTCCGTCATGAGCGGAAAATCGCCCATGAAGACTTCCTGTTCCTTGACCTCTCCCGTCTCCCTGTTGATGAGGCGCACCTTGACCCGGAGGGGCGCGGCGTATGTGACGTCGCGTTCCTTGCACTCGTCCACGTCGTATTTGGGTTCGCCCAGGGCGTAGTCGATGAACTCCAGGACGAGATTGCCCGTAAAATCCTGGATGGGGGAGATGTCGCGGAACATCTCGCGCAGGCCTTCGTCTAGGAACCACTGGTAGGAACGTTGCTGGATCTCGATGAGGTTCGGTATGTCGAGGACTTCGTTGATCTTGGCAAAACTCAGGCGCTCGCGGCGGCCGTAACGGACCGTCTCCGGCACTCATCTCACCTCTTCCGCATGGGTTCGGCCGTGATCAGACAAGAAAAAGCAAGGCTAACCCTCGTTACCTCGCTCCGCACAGGGGTCTTTCGGCTTTGGGGACGGTACCCGCGGGAGAATACTGACAGTGCGGTCATCAACCTCGTCTCGGGTTTCGGGCCGCAAACCGGCTGGGAGCCTAGCAGTGAATGATGATATCACAGGGAGACAACCGTGTCAACGAAAATCTTGCAAAGGAGCCCGGGATACCCCGGGCTCCCGCGTTTCCTACTTGAGCTCGATCGTGGCCCCGGCCTCCTGTAGCTTGGCCTGGAGTTCCTCCGCTTCCTTTCTGGACAGGCCTTCCTTGACGGCTTTGGGCGCGGCGTCCACCAGGTTCTTGGCGTCGGTCAGGGACAGGCCGGTGGCCTCCTTGACCGCCTTGATGACCTGGATCTTCTTGTCGCCCGCGCTGACGAGCACGACGTTGAATTCCGTCTTTTCCGCCTCGGCGGGCGCGGCGGCGGCGGCGGCAGGCGCGGCGGCGAACGCCACGGGGGCCGCGGCGGAGACGCCGAATTCCTCCTCGAAGGCCTTGACAAGCTCGTTCAGTTCCAGCACGGTCATGCCCTTGACGATCTCGAGCACATCTGAGACTTTGGACACTTGATACCCCTCCCACTCGTTTTACCCGGTTTTTACCGGGCAACATGCTTTGATCAGCGAAAGTCCAAAACGAAAGCCGCGTGCCGGCCGATCGCGGCTAAGCGGCACCCTCGCGCTGCTTGCGCAGGGCTTCCAGGCCGTACGCCAGGTTGCGCGTGGGCCCGGAGAGAACCGTGACCAGGCCGCGGAACGGGGCGGCGAGCATCCCGGCCAGGTTGGCGAGGAGCTGCTCCCTCCCGGGTATCTCCGCCAGGGCTTGGACCTGAGCCTGGTCGAGCGTCCGGCCCTCGAGCACCCCTGCCTTGAGCCTCAGGTTCTTGTGCTCCTTGGCAAAACCGGCCAGGATCTTGGCGGGTGCCACCGGATCGTCGTAGCCGAAAGCCATGGCCACGGGGCCGACGAGATGGCGCTCGAGCCCCTCGATGGCGACCTCGCGCACGGCCCTGGCGGCCAGGGTGTTCTTGACCACCTTGTACTCCACGCCCGCCTGGCGCAGCAGGCGGCGCAACTCAGTGGCCTCGCTCACGTTCAAGCCGCGGTAGTCCGCGAGCACGACGGATTTGGCGCGCTGCAGCCGTTCCCTGACCATGCTGACGGCGGCTTCTTTCTCGGGTCTTGCCACTCCCTATGCACACCTCCTCTCAAATCATGGAAAAAGACCGCCAGAAATGGAGCTGGCGGTCTTTGTGCCGAAAATCAAACCATCCAGCCTCGGTAGGCGGGCCTCCGCCCCTTAAGTCTTTCGACACCTACTGTCTCTGGCAAACAGGGCTTGCTATGCGGTTGTCCCAGATGCAACGAATCGGCGCCAGATACCTCCCTCGGGTGTGGCCGCCAGGAAGACGGCGGCGAGCCGGGCCTAGCGCTCGACCGCGCCGGCCGCCGCGGCGGCCGGCGACACCCTGACCCCCGGCCCCATGGTGGACGAAAGGATCAGGCTGCGGATATACTGGCCCTTGGCCGAGGCCGGTTTGGCCTTGATTACTGCATCCATGAGGGTGTGAAAATTGGCGGCCAGGCGTTCCGGTGTAAACGAAACCTTGCCGATGGGCACGTGGATGATGCCCGTCTTGTCCACGCGGTACTCGACCTTGCCGGCCTTGCTGTCCTTGACGGCGCGGGCCACGTCAAAGGTGACCGTGCCGGTCTTGGGGTTGGGCATGAGCCCCTTGGGACCCAGGATCCGTCCTAGTTTACCCACAGCGCCCATCATGTCGGGGGTGGCGATGGCGACATCAAAGTCGGTCCAGCCTTTTTCGATCTCGGCCACCACATCCTCGGCGCCGACGCGATCCGCCCCGGCCTCCTCGGCTTCCTTGGCCTTTTCCCCCTTGGCAAAAACCAGCACCCGGACGGTGCGGCCCGTACCCTCGGGCAGCACGACCGCCCCACGCACGTTCTGATCGGCATGGCGGGGATCGACCCCGAGCCTGAGCGATACCTCGACGGACTCGTCAAACTTGGCCTTGGCGGTGTTCTTGACCAGGATCAATGCCTCGAGCGGCTCGTAAAGCTTGGCCCGGTCCACCTGTTTGGCGGCTTCCACATAACGCTTGCCGTGCTTCGGCATGGTTCCATTTACCTCCTCGTGGTGCGAACGGATTTTGGTCCTCCCACGGTTCTCGACACTCGTTACTCGTCACTCGCCACTCGTTGCTCGTCACTCGTCACTCGTTAATCGTTAATCGTTAATCGTTGGAGGAACAAAATAACTTGCCTGTGTCCTTCGTGGTACACGAACTCGTTTTCCGAGCTACGAGCGACCAGCGACGAGCTGCGTGCACTCGTTGCTCGCCATTCGTTACTCGTTAATCATTAATCGTTGGAGGAACAAAATAACTTGCCTGTGTCCTTCGTGGTACACGAACTCGTTTTCCGAGCTACGAGCGACCAGCGACGAGCTGCGTGCTACTCTTCAATAGTAACGCCCATGCTGCGCGCCGTGCCCGCGACCATGGCCATGGCCGCCTCGAGGCTGGCCGCGTTGAGGTCGGGGAGCTTTTCCTGGGCGATCTGCCTGACCTTGGCCCGGGAGATGCTGCCCACCTTTTCGCGATTGGGCACGCCCGAGCCCTTCTCGATGTTGATGGCCTTCTTGATCAACTCCGCCACAGGCGGAACCTTGCAGATGAAACTGAAGGTCCTGTCCTCGTAGACCGTGATGACCACGGGGATAACGAGGCCGACCTGGGAAGCCGTGCGTTCGTTGAAGGTCTTGATGAACTCCATGATGTTGAGGCCGTGCTGGCCCAAGGCGGGACCCACCGGCGGGGCGGCGGTGGCCTTGCCGGCCGGGATCTGGAGCTTGACGTAGGCGGTGACGCGTTTGGCCATGGGTTAACTCCCCCAATGCATTGCTCTACTGTATCTTTTCAACCTGGACGAAATCCAGCTCGACCGGGGTTTCCCGGCCGAACATGGAAACCAGGACTTTGAGCTTGCCCTTTTCAGCGTTGATCCCCTCGACCACGCCGGAAAAATTCTCGAACGGGCCGCGGATGACCTTGATGCTCTCCCCGACGGCGAAATCGAGCTTTGGCCGCGGTTCGTCGTACCCCATGTGCCTCAGGATGGACCTGACCTCCCGCTCCTGGAGGGGGATAGGGCGGGAACCCGTGCCGACGAAACCCGTGACGCCGGGGGTGTTGCGCACCACGTACCAGGAGTCGTCGTCCATGATCATCTCGACCATGACGTAACCGGGATAGATCTTCTTCTTGGTGATCTTGCGCTTGCCGTCCTTGTACTCCATCTCTTCCTCCATGGGCACCAAGACGCGGAAGATCTTGTCCTCCATGGCCATGGATTCAACCCGGCGCTCCAGATTGGCCTTGACCTTGTTCTCGTAGCCCGAATACGTGTGCACCACGTACCAGGTCTTGTCGCGGCTCGTCTCAACCATGGTCAAGCGCTCACCGCCCAAAGAGCGGTTTGACTAGCCCTTCGGCCAGGACGAAGTCGAAAAAAGTGAGGAGCGCGGCCACGACGCCTACCGCGCCTATGACCACGGCGGTGTAAATCCCGAGCTGGCGCCGGCTGGGCCAGGCCACCCTCTTCAGCTCCGCCCATATGTCCCTAAAGAACCGTCCGATGCCGCGCGGCACCTTGTTGGCCTCCACGCAAACCGCCCCTTCCAAAAGGCGGCCCATCTCCCGGGCAAGGGGATTCAGACCGCCGCGGGATTTTACGGAATTCCGGAAGCGAAATCCTTTCGCGAAGCTTGCGGCGCCTTTGGCGCCGGCATGGCGGCTAAAGACGCGGTTGCCAAAGGCGCTTTCGAGATCCGGTTTAGCGGGTTTCCTTGTGCACGGTCTCCGTCCGGCAAAACTTGCAGTATTTGCGGAGCTCAATGCGCTCCGGGTTGTTCTTCTTGTTCTTGTTCGTGCGGTAGTTGCGGTTCTTACACTCGTTGCAGGCCAGGGTTATTCCCTCGCGCATGGCGGCATGACCCCCGCTATGGTTTGATCGTCCATGAAAAAGGACAAAAAATAAGGACCCTCCGACCAGTCACTAATCGACTCTACCATACTTGTGCCGGCATGTCAAGTGATCGGAGGCACTTGCCCGCCCCCTGCGGCAGTATGCCTCGGATCGCTTGCCGCCACGCGGCCGATGAACCCGCTGAAAACCGGCAGGACTTTGTTCCATAGTCGCGAAGAGAGAGAAAAAACGCGCATCTCCCCGGCTGCCGGCCGGCTGTGCGCAAACACCGCAGCCTATTTTTGTGTACAGCAAAGATGTTGATGGCGGCACCGCCACCAACGAAGTGGGTTTTACCGGGAGGGTGAGGCATGACAATGGAAAGGCTTGCGGTCTACGGTTACGGCTCCCTGCTCGTGGACGCCGGTTCCGACCTGCAGCCGCTCATCGTCGAGAGGATCCCGCATCCGTCTCCCAGGCCGGTCGAGTACGCCCGGCTGAGCCGCAGCCGCGGCAACGCACCCGCGGCGGCTTTTACGGACATGGGCGGCATCGTGACCGGGCAAATCCTGGTGCTCGATCTCCCCGACACCGAGGAGACCAGGGACAAAGTCTCTCATTCGCTCTGGCTGCGCGAAGGCCGCCCGCCGCGGGCGGCGATCAGGACGATGTCCGCCGGGCCGATCAAGACCGTCTTTTACGTGGACCTCGAACCCAACATCCCGAATCCAACGCCAAAGCTCCTGGCCGATTTTGCCATCGCCAGCGTGGCCAGGTGCATGGAGATGGGAGCGCCAGAGCGCAACGGCATCCGCTACCTCAGAGAAACCAGGGCAATCGGCGTGATCACCCCCCTCTCCGACGCCTATACCGAGACCGTCCTTGCCAGGTTGAAGGCCAGCGACCTGGAGGAAGCCGAACGGATCGCCATAAACAGGGCGGGGGGCAGATAGAGGATCCGGTCTCCCAAAAAACCTCATTGCCCTGCGCCAATTTCCTCTGCTCCCGGCGGGAACGCTATTCGGACTGCGGACTCATGCTCAAGTGTCTGATCGAAAGAGACCAGGCCACGGGCACGGTCATCCTCAAGCGCACAAACTACATACCGACCTGGGTCAAATGGTCGTAATCCATCACCAATCCATCCCCGGAAAAAGGTTGCCTGATGTGGCCGGCTTGTAGTATATTGATGCAAACAGCCGCACGGGCAAAAGAAGGCGGGGGTGGATGCCTTGATCGATGTGGCGGTGGTGGGCGCGACGGGGATCGTCGGCCAGCAACTCCTGGTCTACCTGGAAAAGCACCCCTGGTTCCGGGTGGCAAGACTGGCCGCCTCACAGCGTTCGGCGGGCAAGAGCCTGGCCGACGCCTTGCAGGACAAGAACGGGGCGCTGCGCTGGTGGGCTTCCTCCGATCCGCCGGCTGAGTACCTGGATCTGGTGGTGGAGGATGCCGCGGAACTCAATCCAGGATCCGTCCAGCTGGTTTTTTCCGCCGTCGAGGCGGAGGCCGCGCGGGAACTCGAGCCGCTCTACGCGCGCGAGGTGCCGGTCGTCAGTACGGCCTCCGCGTTCCGGAGCGAGCCGGATACGCCGATCCTGGTCGGCGGGGTCAATATGGACCATGCCAAACTACTTTTGACACAGCAAAAAAAGCGGGGCTGGAAGGGGTTCGTGGCGCCCAAGCCCAATTGCACCACGGCCGGGCTGGTCGTATCGTTAAAGCCGATCCTGGATCGCTTTGGGCTCAAGACCGTCGTCGTCACCTCCATGCAGGCTCTGTCCGGGGCCGGCCGCACCCCGGGCGTGATCGGCCTTGATGTCATCGACAACCTGCTGCCCTATATCCCGGGCGAGGAAGAGAAAACAGAGTCTGAATCCAGAAAAATCCTGGGCGCATTGCGCGGCGAGGAGATCGTCCCCGCCACGTTCACCGTCAGCGCCACCTGCACGAGGGTACCCGTCCTGGATGGGCATACCGTGGTGGTATATGCGGAGACCGAATGCGCCTGCCCGCTGGACGAGGCGGCCCGAGCCATGCGCGAATTCGGGCGCGGCTGTCCCGAACTGGGCCTGCCCTCGGCCCCGCAGGAGTTCATTCACTTGACCGGCGATCCATTCCGGCCGCAACCCAGGATCGACCGGGAACGCGGCGGCGGCATGACCGCCACCGTGGGCCGCCTGCGCCGGGATCCGGCGTGGCAGAACGGGCTAAGGTACGTCTGCCTGAGCCACAACACCAAGTTCGGCGCGGCCAAGGGTTCGCTCCTGACCGCGGAATACCTGGTCAAAGAGTTCCTGAAGTGGGTGTAGATTCGGCCCCGCGGCGCAACGCGAGCCCGGCCCCGGCCGCGGCGCGCATCGCGGCCGCCGTTTCGGCTGGATCCTTACCCGGGATGAAAAGCCCCGAACTCCCACCCACCAGCAGATCGGCGCCCGCGGCCACCAGCGCCGGGATGGTGGCCGGGTTGATGTTGCCGTCCACCCCGATCGCGGCCCCGCTTCCAGCCTCGCGCAGCAACCGGCGCACGCGCGCGACCTTGTCCGCCATGCCGGGCAGGCATGCCTGGCCGGCGAATCCCGGTTCCACGGCCATCACCAGCACGAGATCCAGTTCAGCAACGAGATGGGTGAGGCACTCGACCGGCGTGGCCGGGTTGATCGCCACCCCGGCCCGGGCGCCGGTACTCTTGATGCCCCTGATGACACGCAGGGGAAATGCGGACGCCTCCACGTGGAAGGTCACGGGATCGCCGCCCAGGCGGGCGAATTCCGCCGCGTGACGCTCGGGCTCGGCGAGCATGAGATGCACGTCCAGGCATAGGCCGGTGACGGCCCGCAACCCACTGACCAGCGCGGCGCCAAAGGTCAGATTGGGCACGAAATGACCGTCCATCACATCGATGTGCAGCCAGTCGATCCCGGCCTTTTGCAGGCGTAGCGCCTCGCCTTTGAGATCCAGGAGATCGGCGCACATGACCGAGGCGGAGAGAACGAGCGGCATGATCCATTCACCCCAACCGGTAGTTCTCCGGCGCTGCGTGTTTATCCTACGTGCGCGGCGTGGATTGAATTGCCGGCGAATATTAAAACCCGCCGTTATACGCGGCGGGTTTTAATTTAGCTCCTGGCAGCTACCTACTCTCCCGGCCGGTTACCCGACAAGTACCATCGGCCCTGAGGGGCTTAACTGCCGTGTTCGGGATGG
>JBLNBS010000123.1:0-23924 GCA_050260175.1 Patescibacteria group bacterium
ATATAGCGCGCCACCAGATCCGGATGCATTCCGGCCTCGGCGGCCAGTGCCGCCAGGGTGAAAAGGCGTCCGGTCTCCCCATAGCCGTAAAGGGTCAACTCGTACCGTTCGGTCATCCGCCGTCACCCGCCATTTCCCGGCGCGGATCGAATTTGGTCGCTGAAGCCAGTTGCTTGTATAGTTCCCGTTCCCGCTCGGTCGGTTGCGGCGGCACCACTATCTTGAGTTTGACGTAGAGATCGCCGCGCCCCCCTCCCCGGCGGTTCAGGCCCTGGCCGCGCAGGCGCAAGCGCTGACCGGCCTGGGCGTTGGGAGGAATGGTCAACTCCACCGCGCCGTCGAGCACGGGTACGCGCACCTTGGCGCCCAGGACCGCCTCATGCGGGGCGAGCGGCAGTTCCAGCTGGAGATCGTCCTGGCCGCTCAGGGTGAAGAGGCGGTCGGGCGCGATCCTGACCTTGAGGAAGAGATCCCCGGGCGGGCCGCCGCCCACGCCGGGATTGCCCTGGCCCGCCAGACGGATGACCGTGCCGTCCCGGACGCCCATGGGGATATTCACCTCAAGCTGCTTTTGGCGATCCGGCCCCTGGACGGTGATCGTCCGTTTACCACCGCGGTGGGCTTCCCGCAGGGAGAGGATGATCTCCGCTTCTCTGTCCCGGCCTTTGACGGAAAAGCCCGCACTGGTCCTCCCGGCCCGACCGGCGCGCCGGCCGGCCGCGCCGAAGAGCGTGGTAAAGAAGTCGCTGAACCCGCCCATGCTGCCGAAGAGATCGCCCAGATCCCCCAGGTCCTCCACGTTTACCTGGTAGGTCTGCCAGCCGGGGGGCGGCGTGAAGTCGGCCCCGTGCTTCCAGTTCGCGCCCAACTGGTCGTAACGGCGGCGTTTCTCCGGATCGGAGAGCACCTCGTGCGCTTCATTGATCTCTTTGAACCTTTCCTCCGCCGACTTGTCGCCGGGATTGACGTCCGGATGATGCTTGCGCGCCAAGCGGCGGTAAGCTTTCCTGATTTCTTCCTGCGACGCGTTGCGCGGCACGCCCAGGATCTCGTAGTAATCGCGGAATTTGACGGGCAAGGCCTAACCCTCCATTCTTGGAAGGATCGACGGCCGTTTCTCATATAGGGGCGCAGCATGCTGCGCCCCTACACAGGAACGCCAGAAGCAATTCATCCGGGTTATTGCGTCTCCCGGAAATCCGCGTCGATCACATCGTCCCCGGTCCGCCTGCCGCCGCCCGGGGTGCCGGCAGGCGCGCCCGCCGCGAGGCCGTGCGCGATCTGCTGCAGGTCGCCGGCCAACTGGCGCAGGCGGTTGAGATCGGTGGATTCCTCCTTGACCAGGCGGCGAACTTCCTCGATGAGGCCCTGCGCCCGGGCCTTCTCGTTGGCTGGCGCTCGCTCGCCCAGTTCGTTCAGGAGCCGTTCCACCTGGTAGGCGGCGGCGTCGGCATTGTTGCGGGCCTCGGCCGCTTCCCTGCGGCTGCGATCCTCCGCCGCGTGGGCCTGGGCGTCGCGGATCATCCGGTCGATCTCGGCCTTGTCGAGCTGGGTCGAGCCGGTGATGGTGATCCGCTGCTCTTTGCCGGTGTCCTTGTCTCTGGCCGTGACGGTCAGGATGCCGTTGGCGTCGATATCGAAGGTCACCTCGATCTGCGGAACCCCGCGGGCCGCCGGCCGGATGCCTTCCAGCCGGAAATGCCCGAGCGTCCGGTTGTCCCGGGCCATCTCCCGCTCACCCTGGAGCACGTGCACATCCACGCTTGTCTGGTTGTCCTCGGCGGTCGAGAAGATCTCGGTCCGCCGCGCGGGGATGGTGGTGTTCCGCTCCACCAGTTTGGTCATGACCCCGCCCAGGGTCTCCACGCCCAGGGATAGGGGAGTCACGTCCAGGAGGACCACGTCCTTGATCTCGCCCGCCATAACCCCGGCCTGGATGGCGGCGCCCACGGCCACGACCTCGTCCGGGTTGACCGACTGGTTGGGCTCCTTGCCGCCGGTCAGCTTGCGGACCAGATCCTTGACGGCCGGGATGCGGGTGGAACCGCCGACTAGGATGACCTCATCGATCTCGCTCGCGCTGAGCTTGGCGTCGGCCAGGGCCTGTTTGACCGGGCCCACGCACCGTTCCACCAGGTCAGACGTTAATTGGTCAAACTTGGCCCGCGTCAGCCGGGCTTCCAGATGCTTGGGGCCGGTCTGGTCGGCGGTGATGAAGGGCAGCGAGATGGTGGTCTCCGTCAGGCTTGAGAGCTCGATCTTGGCCTTTTCCGCCGCCTCCGTGAGCCGCTGCAGGGACTGGCGGTCGCGGCGCAGGTCGATGCCGTGTTCCCGCTGGAACTCTCCGGCCAGCCAATCCACGATCCTTTTATCGAAGTCATCGCCGCCGAGATGGGTGTCGCCCGAGGTGGCTTTGACCTCGAAGACGCCGTCGCCCACCTCGAGGATGGAGACGTCGAAGGTTCCGCCGCCGAGGTCGAAGACCATGATGGTCTCGTTCTTCTTCTTGTCGAGCCCATAGGCCAGCGCCGCGGCCGTGGGTTCGTTGATGATGCGGAGCACCTTGAGGCCGGCGATCTGCCCGGCGTCCTTGGTCGCCTGCCGTTGGGCGTCGTTAAAGTACGCCGGCACGGTGATGACCGCCTCGGTCACCTTTTCGCCGATGTACCGGGCGGCGTCATCCGCCATTCTTCGCAGGATCTGCGCGGAAATCTCCTCCGGCGCGTACTGCTTGCCCTGGATCGCGAAGCGCACGGCATCGCCGGGACCGGCTATCACTTTGAAGGGGACGTTCTTCGTCTCCTGGGCCACCTCCGAGTAGCGGCGGCCGATGAACCGCTTGGCCGAGTAGATGGTGTTCTCGGGATTCAGCACCGCCTGGCGCTTGGCCATGGCGCCCGTCAGGCGTTCCCCGGCTTTGGTGTATGCGACTACGGACGGGGTCATCCGGTTGCCGTCCGCGTTGATGACGACCGTGGGTTGGCCGCCTTCCATGATCGCCACCACGGAGTTGGTGGTGCCCAGGTCGATTCCCACTGCTTTTCCCATTCAAAGAACCTCCTTCTTTACATTGGTCAGTATTGGTCAGATCATAGGCGTATATAGTATTATTCATCGTCAAACCACCGGAAACACAGGGAGTATGGCCGCTCGAGTTGTTCCCCCGCGGAGGCGTGAAGCCCCGCGGGCCGATCGATTATCGCCGGCGCAGCCAGCGATCGATCTCCTCGCGTTCAAAGCGCCACTGCTGGCCGAGCCGGCAGCAGGGGATCTCGCCGCTCTGCGCCATCTGATAGATCTTGGCCACGCTGATCTGCAGGTAGCTCGAGACCTGCCTGACGGTCAGCCACTTGATGGTCTGGAGCATCTCAATCTCCCGGCCGCGGCCCTCGCCGTCCCGGGACGGCCCGATCGCCCTGATGCGGTAACGCAGCGGATTCACGCTCCCCTGTTGAGGGATAGTAATATCTAATAACCATTATGAAGACATAATAAGGTTTTGTCAAGAGGATCCAGTCGAGGGAGTCGCCGGGAGCCGTGCGCATGGAAGGGCCAAGCTGGTGAACTGGGAAGAATACGGCAGGAAAAAACTGTATAAAGGCGAAGGAAAAGAAAACAGGATCCCGGCGGGCATGGACCCGCGCGGTGGACGGCGCCCCCGTGAGAGGATAGAATCCCGGACACCGCTCTGGGATGCGGGCTAGCGTGCAACGGAGTGAGGACTTGGGCGTCACGGCGGCGGGCGGCGAGGGCCGCCACGATTTCGCGGACCTGGTCAAGGGGTTCGGCATCTTCCTCGTGGTCTGGGGCCACACCATGGTGCCGCGGTCGGTCTACATCTATTCCTTCCACATGCCTCTCTTCTTTTTCATCTCGGGCTACCTGCACAGGGAGAGGCCGCTCGGTGGGTTCGTGGTACACAAGCTCAACCGGCTGTACGTGCCCTATGCTGTTTTTTCCCTCTTGTCATGGCTCTTTTACCTCGGGGATCTCCTGCTCCGCCACGAGCAAAATCTGGCCGCGGGGCATCTCGTCAAGCTCGTCTCCGTCATCTCGGGCACGGCACGAAACGGGGGCAACGACTCCATCTGGTTTTTGCCCTGCCTCCTCGTGGTCGGCGTGCTGCATCTTGCCTTGGCGCGGCTTGGCAGGCCTCGTTTCATCCTGCCCGCCGCCGCGGCCCTGTCCGTGCTCGGGTACGCCCTCGGCGTCAACCGCTTTCTGCTCCCGTTCAAGATCGACGTGGCCCTCTTGGCGCTTCCCTTTTACGCGCTGGGCCATCTCTGCCGGCGCGGGGATCTCCCGGCCCGCCTGGATCGGCTGCGGCCCGCGCCATTGGCGGCCGCCCTGATCGCCGCCGAGATATTGCACGTCGCCACGGCGTCTCTCAACGTCAGGGTGGCGGGCATTCAAAAGGTGGCCATGATCAGCAACACCGTGGGCGATTACTTCCTCTTTTACCTCTCCGCCCTGGCGGGCGTGGCGGTCTTTGTCACCCTGGGATACAAGATCGGCCGGCTCCGCTGGCTCAACTACCTCGGTATCAACTCCCTCCTGCTCCTCGCCTGCCACAAACCCCTGCTCTACCTCTTGGCCCGGGCGGCGCGGGGTCTGAACCTCTTCGACCCGCACGCGCCGCCCTTTGGCTTCCTGATGAGCCTCCTCGTCACGGCCTCCGTTATGCCCCTCGCGCGGCCCTGCAACAAGCACCTGCCCTGGTTGGTGGGGAAGGGATCGCTCTTTGCCCCGCGCGCGTCCGCGCGTGCCGCCAATGAGAGAGAAGGGAACGACATCACATGATTTACATGATTGATGGGATTAACAAGATTCAAGATTAAGGTCATCAATAAAAATAATTTAATAGACGAATAATCCGTATAAATTTTGAAAATCATGTTAATCCTGTTAAATCGTTTCTAATCACGTAAAGCGATTATGCAGATTAGGCAACATACCGATTTCATACGATTCTATAACTCCTTGTCATCAGGGTGTTAATCGCCATAATCTGCGTTCCGGTACCTCTTTCACACCGTCTCTAGCGCACCATGGAATGGGGGCGCTGATCGAGGACCGCTTCGGCGATATTGTTGCAGTGGTCGGCGATTCGCTCCAGGTTCTTCATGATCTCGGTGTAGCAGACGGCGGACTTGGGATTGCACGTGCCGGTGCTCAGTCTTTCCAGATGGTTGCGGCGCAGCTCTTTTTCCAGGTCATTGACGGTTTTTTCCAATTCCAGTACCCGCCGTGCCGCTTCCATATCCTCCTTTTCCAGTCCGCGCAGGCAGAGACCGAACATCTCGGCGCTCAGGCCGAAGACTCGTCTGAGTTCCTCATGGGCCTGCTCGGAAAAGACGATGTGCTCTTCAATCTTATAGGCGGCCAGTTCGGCGATGTTCGTGCAATGGTCGCCGATCCTCTCGATGTCGCCCGTGGTGTGCATCAGGTTGGCCAGTCGGTCGGATTGCTTTTCCGTCAGGGTGCTGCGGGAGACGATGACCGAGAGATAGTGGATGATCTGCGCCTGGAGATGATCGAGCACATCCTCGGTTTCCTGCACAGCGTTCATTTTTGTCAGGATTTGGGAGTCTTGCTGGGCCGTCAGCTTTTCTACGTCAGCGAGGAAGGCATGGGCAATCCCGCCCATGCGTACCAGTTCTTTGATCGAGAGATCAAGGGCCACCCCGGGGTTGTTCACGACGTGCTGATCCAGGTACTTGACGCCTTTTTCCAGCCCCTCGTCCTTGCCGGGGATGAGCCGGTTGACGATCCAGGCCAGCACGCCCACCATCGGCAGCCAGATCAGGGTGTTCAGGGTGTTAAAGAGGGTGTGCGCGTTGGCGATCTGGCGCGAGACGACGCCCGCCTCCGTGATGCCGGCCCCGGGCCGCGGCACGGGGGAAAGGCGGAGGACCAGGGCCACGAAGAACGGGAAGGCAAGCAGGCAGATGACGGTGCCGAAGATATTGAAGAGCGTGTGCGAGACCGCCGCGCGCTTGGCCGTGCGGTTCGCGCCTATACTGGCCAAAAGGGCCGTGATGGTTGTGCCGATATTGTCCCCGAGGAGGATCGGCACGGCGGCGTAAAGAGGGATGAGGGCACGCACCGTCCCGCCCACGGTCACCGGCTGGGACGCGATGCTCTGCAGCACGCCAATGGTGGCGCTGCTGCTCTGGACGATCATGGTCATGGCCATGCCGACGAGCACCCCCCAGATACGGTGGCTGCCTATGCTCGTGATCCAGCCCGTAAAGAGCTTGCTCTGGGCCAAGGGTTTGAGCACATCGGACATGGTGTTGAGGCCGATGAAGAGGATGCCGAAGCCCAGGATGACCTGGCCGGCGTACTTGAGCTGCCGCCGGCGGCCGAGGAAGAAGAGGACGAAGCCGAGCGCCGCAATGGGATAGGCGTACACCCCGATCTTGAAGGCGATGAGCTGTGCGGTCATGGTCGTGCCGATATTGGCCCCCATGATGACCCCGATGGCCTGGGTCAGGGTCATCAGACCGGCGTTGACGAAACCGACCACCATGACCGTGGTGGCGCTGCTCGATTGAACGACCGCGGTGACGGCCGTACCGACGAGGACGCCCATCAGGGGATTCTTCGTCACGGCCTCGAGGATGCGGCGCATCTTATCGCCGGCCACCTTCTTGAGGCCGTCACTCATCAGGTTCATGCCGTAGATGAAGAGGGTGAGTCCTCCCAGAACGCCGAAGATCAGTTCCTTCATGGCATCACTCCGTACTCTGCGTACTCTGCTTTTTTCAAGCCATGTCATTTATTCGCGGTTGGGATAAAAAACCCTGCTGGAATAGGCTAAACCAGCCCCGCAGCGGAGTGCGTGGGAGCGGAAGCGAAATCTCCTCAGGAAACGGCAGGAAGCAAGGGGAAAGGGGCGAACGGTTTTCCCGGTAAATAAAAGGGGGAGTTGAGTAGGGATCCAGCGTACCGGCCGCGGGTGCCGGGACGCGGCAAGCCGAGGGCCGAGGAAAACACTCTGCCGACGGCGATTACGATTACGGGCACGACTGGTCCAGGTCAGGTAAGAGTGTTTCATAACAGGAGGGACGCAGATGGAAAAGGTCCGTTACGAGGAGATGCTTCCCCACGAGATCGTCGCCCGGCGCAAGCTGTTCCCCGCGGCTTTCATCGGCCTGGGCGGGCTGGAGTGGCACGGCGAGCACCTGGCGGTGGGCAACGACGCCCTCAAGGCGGAAAAGCTCTGCGAGCTGGCTGCCACCAGGTCCGGAGGGTTCGCCTTTCCGACGCTGTGGTACGGCGAACCGCGGGTCGTGGGGCTCATGGAGGTGAACTACGATCCGGACGACGGCATCAAGAAGCACATGGCCCTGCCAAAGGAGAAATGCAGCGAAACCTTTTTCGGCAAAACCGGGGAGGAACAGATCCTTTTTTACCAGGCTTTGCTCAGGCACGTCCTGATCCAGATGCGCAGCCTGGAGATGAGAGCGGTCTGCCTGTTATGCGGCCACTATCCCATTGAGGGCTGGGCCGCGCCCGTGGTGGAGGAATTCAACGCGAGCCATGACGACATCCAGGCTTTTGCCGGCATCGAGGGCAATTACCTGCCAAAGTCGGAGCATGTCGGCGGCGACCACGCGGCCAAGTGGGAGACCTCGTACCTCTGGTATCTCCGCCCCGACTGCGTCGATATGAGCATCTATCTCGGCCGCGAGGACGAGCCGCTAGTGGGCCTCATGGGCCAGGATCCACGCCGCGAGGCATCGGTCGAGATCGGCCGCCGCGCGTGCGATCTGATCGTGGAGGGGATGGTGCGAAAGGCGCGGGAATTGATGGAGAGGACAAGGTGATACAGATATTACGTTGGCAGTATCGCGACGTCAGGGTGATCTGGTGAAAAGATCCGCTTGACCCCGTATGGTAATGGACCTAGTGCGGGCGGGTCTCAGGCTGCTTATCTGGTACCGCCGGCAAAGGCAGAGTATCTTACCCGAGCGCCCCGCCTCTCCTGCCCCTGGGCTGCCAGAACTGCTCCGGCAGCGGCTCCGGCTCGGGCTCGCGGGCCGGTTCCTCCTCCCGGAATTGCGTCCGGTACAGCCTGGCATAGAGCCCTTCCCTGGCCAGCAGCTCCTCGTGGCGTCCCGCCTCGGCGATCCCCCCGTCCTCGAGCACCAGGATCCGATCGGCCTCCCTGACCGTGGAGAGCCGGTGGGCGATGATGACCGTGGTCCGGTTCCGGGTCAGGGTGTGCAGCGCCGCCTGGATCTCGGCCTCGGTCTCCGAGTCCACGGAGGAGGTGGCCTCGTCCAGGATGAGGACCGGCGTGTCGCGCAGGATGGCCCGGGCAATGGCCAGGCGTTGTTTTTGGCCGCCCGAGAGCTTGACTCCGCGCTCACCGATCTTGGTCTCGTAGCCGTCGGGCAGGGCGGCGATGAACTCCGCGGCATGCGCCAGTTCGGCGGCGCGGCGCATCTCCTCCTCGGTCGCGCCCGGCGCGCCGTAGAGGATGTTATCCGCCACGGTGCCGTGAAAGAGGAAGACATCCTGAAGGACGAGGCTGACCTGGCGGCGGAGTGATTCCAGCTCCACCAGGCGGAGATCGTGGCCGTCCAGGAGCACTCGCCCGGCGACCGGGTCGTAAAAGCGGGGGATGAGGCTGGCGATGGTGGTCTTGCCCACGCCGGTCGGACCCACCAAGGCAAGGGTGGAGCCGGCCGGGACCTTGAAGCTGATCTCCCGCAGCACTGGCACGTCCGGACGGTAGGCGAAGGAGACGGCCTCGAACTCGATCTCCCCGCGGATCTTGGGCAAAGGTTTCGCGCCCGGGGCGTCGGCCACGTCGGGCTCGGTGTCGAGGATCTCAAAGACCCGCACGGCACCTGCCAGGGCGGTCTCGATGGACTCGACGATGTTGCCGATGGCCGTTACCGGGCCGTAGAACATGCCGAGATAGAGGAGGAAAGCCACCAGCGTGGCGGCGTCGAGCGTGCGCTCGACCAGGATCAGGCGGGCGCCCAGGACCACGACGATGGTCGTGCCGAGCGCCGTGACGAACTCGAAGGCGGGGTGGTAGAAAGCGGTCTTTTTCAGCGCGGCCAGGATCCCCCGGGTATAGCCGTAGGCGGATTCGCGCACGCGCCCGCTCTCCCGCTCCTCCTGGGTAAAGACCTGGATCTCCTTGATGCCGGAGAGGTTGTCCTGGACCAGGGCGTTCAGCTCGCCGAGCTTGGCCTGGGCCTGGCGCAGGGCGGGCCGTACTTTCTTGGCAAAGCGCGCCACACCCAAGACCAGGATCGGCATGGGGATGAGGGTGTAGAGCGCGAGCCGCGCGTGCAGGGAAAAGACGACGGCGGCCACGCCCAAAAGGAGCAGGGTGTTGCTGAGCAGGTCGGGCAGGGCATGGGCCGAGAGGGTTTCCAGGTTGGCGTTGTCAAAGACCAGGCGGGACATGAGCTGGCCGGTCTGCTTGTCCTGGAAGAAGCGGAGAGAGAGTTTCTGCAGATGATCGTAGGTCAGGGCGCGCATCCTAGCGACCAGGTTCCAACCGCCCACGTGGGCGAAATAACGCTGCACGAACTGGCAGGCCGTACGCAGGATGTAAATCCCGAGGAGGAAGGCTCCCGAGCGGAGGATCGGGGCCCAGGCCGCAGGCCCCCGGCCGGACTGCATCCGCGTCAGGATGCCGCGGACCAAAAGCGGCGCCCAGAGATTGAGCCCGGTGATGGCGAGCACGGCCGTGGCCGCCAGGGTAAAGTACGGCCAATCCTTCCGGGCGTACTTGATGAGACGCCATAAAATGCGCAAGAGCGAGAACCTCCTGGAAATGGGATTATACTTGCTCCGTTCTTTCGGCACACGCCTTCGCGTTCCTTCCGATGCGCGTGATTTCCACTTCTTCTGGCTAGATGGCGGCCGGCCCATCCTGGTTCCGCCGTGGGCCTTGGACTTTCCGATGGCCGGCATGGCACCCGCCCATACTCGAAATGTCACGTTATTTGCTACTCAAGAATCCTTCATAAACGGCCGATGCTTTAGTCGAAGCCATTCTTTCTGACGCTGTGTCGTTCGATATCCCCGGGGTTTGTACGGCTGACCGTTTTTTGGCCCATCGGTGGCCAGACTTGGCGGTATGAGCCGCACGGCGCTGCGATATGGGAAATTGGCGGCATTAATTGGACAGGCTCCCGGTCAACTCCGCCAATTCACGGGATAATCGACCCGCGTTCGCGCTGCCGTGAGCCATATTGACGAGTTTTTACATCAGGCGCGAAAAATCGGGTTTGCCGCACAAACTTCCCGATTTCGTAATTCGCACGGCTGCCCCGGATCCGCGGGCGCATGGCGATAGCGGGGGATTGCGAATAACCGTCAGGAGGCGGACGAAGTGGAACAGGTGCTCGAGTTGCCCGTGGCGCAAAAATCCTGCCAGGATGAACCGCATGCGAACTACCGTGTGCAGCGGTTCACGTCGATCGACCACGTGCCTCATGCGTCCTGGGATGCGATTGCCCCACGGGACCACGTCTGTTTGGAGACAGATCATCTCAGGGCGATCGAAAAGTCGGGTATCAACGATATACAACCGTTTTATCTGACGATTTCCGCCGATGACTGCTCCTTGGCCGGAGTGGCTCATTTCTTCCTCATGGACATGGACTTTTCGGCGCTCGGGGACAGCATCTCCCCGGCGGTCAGGGAATCGGTGAAAAGCTGGTATCCGGATTTCATGGTCATGAAGATGCTCGAATGCGGTTTGATTGCGGGGATCGGAGAGACGATCGCGGCGCGCGACGGGCTTTTGGCCGACGTCCTGCCGGCTGCGATCGGCGAGATGGAGGCGGTGGCCAGGGAGGCCAAGGCGGATATCATCTTGCTGAGAGATGTGCCATATCACAAATTCCGCCTGTATCACGATTATCTAAAAACCCGGGGCTATGAGCCGGTTCTTGGTTATCCCACCACGATCATGACTCTCCCATGGGCCAGTTTTGATGACTATCTCAGCTCACTCAAGAGCAGCACCAGATACAATATAAAGTCCCACCTATCAAGACTTGAATCACCCGAAATTTCTGTCGAGGTAATCGATGATTTTACTGAGCATTCAGGCCAACTTGCTGAACTCATCAATCAATTATACAAAAAAACCGATGTATATGAACACGAAAGACTGAATGCATCCTATTTTCACTATATAAATAAATGTCTTTCCTCACGAAGTTTTATTATCACCATCAAGAGATATGATAAAATTATCGCATATGGGCTCTGTTTGGAAGGTGACAATGAGCTTTTAGGCGTTTATTGTGGTGTTGATCGGGAATGGAATGCGCAATATCATCTTTATTTCAATATATATCTGCTTTCAATCAAAGAGGCGTTGAAAAGGGGCAAAAAATCAATCAGTTTTGGCATCACAAACTATGAGTTCAAGCTCATTATCGGCTGTGAGTTGCAACCATTGGTTTATTTCGTGAAACACTGTGCGAATCCCGTGTTGACCCCAGCCCTAGCAAGATCGTTAAAAGATTCGCTCAAGCAACCTGAAAATAAACATCGACCTTTCAATTCACCACATTTGCCCTTGCGGTCATCGGCAAGAGATCTTGAAAAAGAACTAGAAAATGCCACTAAGGATAGGCTGCATGATGTCTTTGGCAAAGCATACTCTTACACAAGAACAGATATTTTAAAATTGGTGCGATTATATGCGTTTTTCCCAAGTTTTGAAAGTGCGCAATCAAAGTATGTCCAGCTGGAAGGTAAGCAAGTTATTATGTTGGGCAGTAATTCTTATATGGGATTGGGGAGCCATCCCAGGGTTTGCGAGGCTGCGAAAGCGGCTATAGATAAGTATGGAACCGGGTGTTCCGGCTCGCCAATTCTCAACGGCACGCTGGATATTCATCTTGATCTGGCTCAAGCCCTTGCGAAATTCATGCAAAAAGAGGACGCGGTGCTATACAGCACGGGATATCAGACGAACCTGGGGGTTATCGCGGCGATCGCGGGCAGGCACGACGTGCTCGTCCTGGACAGTCTCAACCATGCCAGCATCATGGATGGCGCCAAGTTTTCTTATGCGGACGTGGAAAGGTTCGAGCACAATGACCTGTCGGATCTCGAGGCGATCCTGCGCAAGCATCGGGGCAGGAACATCTTCATCGTCGTGGACTCGGTTTTCAGCATGGAAGGCACGATCGCCGACCTCCCCGAGATCGTACGGCTGGCCAAGCAGTACGGCGCGCGGATCATGCTCGACGAGGCGCACGGCATCGGCGTGCTCGGCCCCGGCGGGAGGGGGGCCGCGGAGGAATTGGGCGTGCTCGATGAGATCGACATCGTCATGGGCACTTTCAGCAAGTCCTTTGCCGGCGTCGGAGGTTTTGTGGCTTCCAGCGCCAGAGTCACCAATTACCTGCGCCATGTCTCGAGATCGCACATGTTCTCCGCCAGCCTGCCCCCTCCGGTCGTGGCCGCGGTGCGCTGCGCGCTGGATATCATTATCAACGAACCGGAACGCAGGAAAAAGGTGCTGGAAAACGCGCGGTACATGGCGGCGGGCCTCAAGAGCCTCGGTTACCAGGCCGAGTTCAACGGCACGGCCGTCGTCCCCGTCTACTGCTGCGATGAGTTGTTGACGCTGGCCCTGTTCAACAAGCTCTTCGAGCACGGGGTTTACGTCAACCCAGTCCTTTCCCCGGCAGTGCCCAAGGGCAAGGAACTGCTGCGCACGAGTTACATGGCGATCCATGACGAGGAGACCCTGGCAAGGGCCCTGCAGATCTTCAAGAAAGTGCGGACGCCTCATTTTCCTCGGCCGGGGCAGGATTTGACCGGGGGGCGGGCGGCGGATTATGTATTGAGCGCCGCCGAGCGTCAAGCAATTTGAGTTTTCTTTTCGCCTCCATTTGCAGCCGGGCAGGCGCATTGCCTCCTCCCGGCTATGCTTGTTACTGTGTGGCACATGGTCCCGGGAGTTACACTCCAGGCAAGGACGCACGTATTGCACCAGTTAATAGGTATTATACGGTATTTTCCGGGACGCCCCTCGGCTTGGCAGGCCGATGGGCAACGGGTGAGCTTCGATTTCCCTACTTGACGGGGTAGATATTGAGAAATTATTCATAAAATACCTACTTTAATAATATCGACACATTAAGAAGGAAAAGCCAGGATGCTATGTCGAATAATGCAGGCCAGGCGACACCGCAAGCCCGTGTCCTGGCACGATCGTATCCGGTCAGGTACACGTGCTTGGCCGGCCGCGGCTGGTCGCATTTCATCGATGGCATCGTGGATCCATGAATTAATCGGGAAGGAGTCAAGTCTTATGTTTAATCTGAGATTTTCGTACTCTTTCAAATTAGAAGGAGACATTTTTATCATAAAAGTAACAGGTTTTACAACATATAATAATGTTGTGCCGGCTATGGAACGGATTGTTGAGGAAATTAAGAACATGGATAATAGTGGCAAACCATATAAACTATTGTTTGATCTACGCGGGTTCAAAGCTCTCGAACCCCGGTCGATCGAAGCAATAAAGGCGATCGACGAGGTCGTGTACAAGTCATCCGCCATAAAGGTCGGTACGGTGCTGGACAGCATGATCGCCAAACTGCAGCACATGCGCACGGCGGGCGAGTACCGCATGCCCAACGCCGAGCTTTTCGGAGATTACGAGGCATGCCTGAGATGGCTCAAGGAATAGAAGGCTAGGAGCCTGTGCGCGTAATGCCACGGACCACTAGATACAGTGGTACCGCGTGGCACTTGATACCAGAGTATGTGTTCCGCATGCCATAAATCGGGTTAGTCGCACAAACTCCTAGATGAACAGGTTGGTATCCCCCGTCTCCGCCGCCGCCAGGTAGGACGCCACCCCGCCGATCTCCACACCGTCGAGCAGTTCCTCACGCCTGATCCCCATGAGATCCATGGACATTTGGCAAGCCACCAGGCGGATACCCGCCTCCTTGGCTTGCCCGATCAGTTCCTCCAGGGAAGCGACGTGCTTTTTTCGCATGATGCCCCGGATCATCAGGGGACCCATGCCGGCCATGTTCAGAGCGCGTAGAAGACACAAAAAACTTCCGGGATGGTATGGATACCCAGCCCGGAAGTTTTTATGGCTAATGTCTGGAACTGGACCCTACGGGGTTATTTTGATGCATGTGATCGAGGTCCTGGGCAAGGAGAAGCTGAGCGCCCCGCCTGTAAAGGTGGTCGTTTTGACCAATGCGTCCTTGTTGGTGGAGCTGTACTCGTAGAAGTAGGCGGTTCCCGAAGCGTAGTGGGCGCTGACGTTCAGATTGAACGTCGCCGCGTTAGGCGCCTGGATTAGTACATAGAGCGTGCCGTCCGGGGCTTTAGTGTTCAGGATCTGGCTGCTGTAGCTTTCGATCTGCCCGTACATGGGCCGGCCGCCCTGCAGCGCGCGGATGATGGTGCGGAAGGCATAGTAGGTATCCGTCTTTACCCCCGCCGCGGGCGGGACGCCACTGATGATGCCCTGCATCCCGGTTCCCCAGTTGTAGAGCGAGAAGATGGAGCTGATGTCGCCCTTGCTGTTGGGGTAGTCGTAGCAGTTGCTCTGCCACATCAGATCCTCGCCCCACTTCATACCGCCGTTGATACCTTCGTAACCCCTCGAATTGTAGTGGCCCCATTCGCCCAAGTGTACCGGCTCGAGGATGCCGTCGCTATTGTAGGTGGCGATCCGGCTGTGAACGACCGGCAGCGTGTCCCTGGTCATATTCCACGGCCGGTAGAAGTTGGCGGAGACCACGTCTATGATGGCGTCGTTCTGTATGAGGGACTGCGTAATCCACTCGTCTTTGGGGTTCTGGGACACAGGCGCATACAGACGGAAGGTCTTCCCGGGCAGATAGGTGTCATAGACGTATTTGATGGCATCGTAGGTGTACTGGGTGAAGACGATATAGTCGGCGAGGGTGCCGCCCCACCCTTGGCTGGTGTTCTGCGGCTCATTGTGGCACTGCCAGTCGTGGATCTCGAAATTGTTAATGACATTGCAGTAGTACACAAAGGCAAAACAGAACTCCCACCACTCGTTCCAATCCTCGGTCGAGTTCGGAGGGTTGAGCTGCGCGGCCCAATCCGGCTTAAAGTTATTGTCCACGTTCCGCAAGCACACGATGGGCTTCACGCCGTAGTTTTTGCAGTCCAGCAACTGGTTGTATAAGGAGACGTTCGTTATGTGGGCACAATCAATAGCCCAAAAGTAACCGTCCATGTTCTTGAACCTGGAATCCCATACGCTCCAGGGGATGATGTTGGGGTTGGCTTTGATCTGGGCGATGGAGGGCGAACCGTAGACGCCGTCATCGTCCTCCGGCTCCACACGGCTCATACCGGCCCAGAAACGGACGTTTTTCGCGCCCAGATCGACGACATCATTGATGTTCCAACCACAGCAGCCTTCGCACACGCCGATATTCTCCGCCGATGTCCCCACCTGGGTCGCGGTGATGGTGACATCATACGACGCCGCCGACACCGGCATTATCAGCCCTACCGTAAGGACTACCATGAAGATTGGCAGTAAATAATGTTTCCCTTTCCTCAACTAGTTTTCCTCCTTTTTTGGTAGTAAACTTAACTATTTGTTAGCCCTCCTTTTACCTCCTTTCATGGTTTATTTGATCGCGCGACCCCGAAGAGCGTAATAAACTTCACGCTCTTCCCATCGCTCACGACAGTCTATTCTCCATCATTTTGGAAAATCCTTCTTTACATAAAACCTTCAATAGCTTCGCCGCCGGTCCCTTCATCTTACATCGATCGGCTATCCCACCCGGCTCCCGGCCGCGTACCGTAGCATGGCCAATCCCTCCTCGGCGCAGAGCGCGTCGTGCGCGGGGAAGACCTCCCGGAGCAGAAAGAGGGCGTACTTGACGAGCCGGAACGGCCCGTAGGCCCTGGCCGTCCCGCCGGGTACGGCCTCCACGGCCACGCTCCAGAGGTTCTTGATGCCGTCGATGATCTCCTGAAGTTCGAGGCTTTTCGCGAAGACGATCGTGTAGTACCAGCCGAAGAGCTCGCCCCGCTCGCAGCCGTGGGCGTCGCTCACGCCGACGATGGGGAGGCGGCGGCCCAGCAAGCGTTCCTCGTGATAGCGCGCGACCTGGAGAACATTGGAGTCTGACTCGTGCCGGTAGTACCCGCCGAGCAGCTCCAGGGCGTCAAAAGGTTGAGTCTCAAGGAGATGCGTGGTCAGAGCCTCGGAAATGTAGTAGCCGTCCTCAACCAGCCAATAGGGATGGCAGAAGATGCCCAGGCCCCCGGCCTCGCGGATCTTGCGGAAGCAAAAGACGGCGGAGGCGTAATGGTAGGGATCCACGCCCGCGGGGAGGGGGCCGGTTTCATCCTCGATCGCCCGCACATCCCGCCTGTAGGTTTGCTCGTCCGCAAAGAGCTCGTTCACGCTGAAGGCGCCGCCGAAGTTGACGATGTGGACGGGATTGCCGGGCGGGTGGATCTCTTCGCCCCGGAAGATGCGGAGATTCAAGTCGAAATCACGGAAAGCCTCCTGCGCCTCGAGGGAGGGCGCGTAAAGGCCGTGATCGGTGAGGGCCATGAAATCGAGCCCGATCCGGCGGCAGGCCGCCGCGACGTGGGCCGGCGGCTCGCGGCCGTCCGAGCGGCTGCTGTGGATGTGGAGGTCGCCCTTGTACGGCACGCGCGCCAGGAGATCATCGGCCAGGGAGTAAAGGCGGAAGACGCCGAGGCGCCTCTCCTCTCCCCGGAGGATCTCGTCCACGACCATGAGATGCTCCTGCTCGCCGGCAAAGCGGGCCGTGACGGCAAGCGCACCATCCTCGGCGCGCAGGATCGCACCGGCGGGGGGCGAGGACGCGCCCTCATCCCTGTAACGCTCGAGCGGCGCGAAACCGACCCTGTACACGGCGCCGCTCCTGAACCCCGCGCCGCCAGGCAGGGCGCGCAGGACGAGACGGGACTCGCGGCCGGCGGGGACGGTTTTGGGAGAAAGCTCGAAGCAGGCCTGTTCCGGTTTGATGGCGATCGCCTCCCTGGATTATCGCTCAGGAGCGGTCTGACCGATTCTAAGGATTACGTATGGCCCCCGCAGAATCCTGCCTCGGCCACATCGCCTCGAGCGGAAGGATCCAGCCTGCACAACGCCGAAGACGATCGCGGGCCGCGCAAGAGTCCATCTCTTTTCGGCGCGACAGGTAAAGAAGCCGGACTCTTTGAGTGATGCCCGATCTGAATGCAGGGGGTGCTTTCCATTGCAGCCCATGACCGGCCGCGAGCGCATCGGCAATCTCCTCGCGCGCAAACCCGTGGATCGCATCGGGCTTTTCGAGCATTTCTGGAACGACACGCAAAAGCAATGGGCGGCGCAGGGGCATGTGTCCCGGGATGAATCCCTGGCCGACCATTTCGGCTTCGACATGGAGATCTTCTGGCCGTTCAATCTCACGGCCGACCTGGACTATGTCCCCGTGGCGGTGGAGGAGGACGAGGAGACGGTGCTGCGCCGCGACGGCAACGGCGCCCTGCTGCGCTGGTGGAAGGAGCGCGACGGCACACCGGAGCATGTGGACTTTCTCGTCAAGGACCGGCGGGGATGGGAGGAGTACGCCAAGCCGCTCCTCACGGCCGACCCGCGGCGGATCGATTTTACCGGTTACCGGGCCGCCAGGGAGCGCGCCCGCGCGCATGACCGTTTCTTTTGCTGGTCCGGCGTGAACGTCTTCGAGCTCATGCACCCTCTCTGCGGCCACGAGCACATGCTCGTCGGCATGGCCCTGGATCCCGACTGGATCAAGGACATGGTCGACGTCTACTCCCGGGTCACCCTGGAACTCCAGGAGATCCTCTTCGCCAAAGAGGGCAAGCCGGACGGGATCTGGTATTACGAGGACATGGGCTTTAAGGACCGCCCCTTTATGTCGCCCGCCATGTACCGCGAGATCATCCAGCCCGGCCACGCGCGGACCTTTGCCCACGCCCACAGCCTGGGCCTGCCCGTGATCGTCCATTCCTGCGGCATGATGGAGAGGCTCGTCCCGGGGCTCATCGAGGCGGGCATGGACTGCCTCCAGGTGATCGAGGTCAAGGCGGGCATGGATCTCCTCAAGCTGTACCAGGAGTACGGCGACCGCCTCTCCCTCATGGGCGGCATCGACGTGCGGGCGCTCTACAGCAACGACCGCGGCGTCATCGACGCCGAGCTCTCGGCCAAGATCCCGATCGTCATGGGCAATCACGGCTATATCCTCCACAGCGACCACTCGATCCCCTGGACGGTCGAGCACGGCACCTACCACTACTTCATCGAGCGGGGATTGGCACTGGGGACGTATCGCTGATTGCATACTTATGGTTGAGATGGAATGCAGGAACGTTGGAGGGTTGATTTTGAGCAAAACATTCACGCCCGACTTTGCCAGGCTGCGCCGGGTCCTGACGCGGGAGGGGGAACCGGACCGGGTGCCGTTTTACGAGCTCTTTGCGGACCAGGAGATTATGGCCGCCGTCCTGGGGCGGCCCGTGCTGACGCTGGGGGATCGCCTGGAATTCCAGCAGCGGCTTGGTTACGATTACGTGACGGTCTGGGTGAGGGGCGTCGATTTTCCCACCGCCGGCCAGGCCTCGACCGCGGATACGGCCGCCCTGCGGCGCGAGGCCCGCACCTTTAACACGGCCGCGCAGGGCGTCATCAGGACCTGGGCCGACTACGAGCGCTACCCCTGGCCTGATCCGGCGCGCGCCGACTACGGGGAGATCGAGGAGGCTGCCCGGCTCATGCCGGACGGGATGAAGGCCGTGGTCCTGACCGGCCATGTCCTGGAGACACCCATGTCCATCATGGGCTACGAGACCCTGGCCTTCCTGACGTACGATCAACCCGACCTCGTGGCCGCGGTCTTCGAGCGTGTGGGCGGTTTATACGAGGCGATCTACCGCGATCTCTCGGGCATGGACGCGGTCGGCGCCGTGCTCATCAGCGACGACCTGGCTTTCAAGACCCAGACCCTCATGCCGCCAGCCTTTCTCAGGCGGTACGTTTTCCCCTGGTACCGGCGGTACGCCGCGATCTCGCACGCCCGCGGCATCCCGGTCATCCTCCACTCCTGCGGCAACCTGGCCGCGGTCATGGATGACATCATCGCCTGCGGCATCGACGCCAAGCACTCGTTCGAGGACCAGATCCTGCCGGTCGGAGAGGCCAAGCGCCGTTACGGTGGTTCCCTGGCCATGCTGGGCGGACTGGACCTGGACTTTCTCTGCCGGGCCACCCCCGCCGAGGTGCGCGCGAGGACGAGGGAAACCTTGGCGGACTGCATGCCCGGGGGCGGTTACGCGCTGGGCACCGGCAACAGCGTGGCCAATTACATCCCCCTCGAAAACTACCTGGCCATGCTGGACGAGGGCCGCAAATCAGGCGTGTACTAAAAAATAACGAACTTAGACCCTGAATCCTGTTCAATGTGTATCGTCTTCTCCGCACGTCATCTCTGAATTCGCCTGAGGGAGTGGATTCGCTTGCCCGTCACGCCCTGCCGGCCGAGATGGAAGGGAACGATGACCGACCGGGAAAGGTTCAACAACCAGATGCACTACCGCCCGGTGGATCGCTGTTTCAACATGGAGTTCGGCTACTGGGACGAGAACTTCACGGAATGGCCCATCTTTCGCGAGCACGGGATCACGAGCAACGCCGAGGCGGACAGGTTTTTCAATTTCGACCGCCTGAAGGTCGTCACCGGCACGGTCTGGATGCAGCCGCCCTTTGCCGAGCGGGTGGTGGAGGAGACGCCGGCCACGCGGATCGTCATGAACCGCGACGGGCTCCTGGCCGAGGTGCCCAGGGACGGGCACGACACCATCCCTCATTTCATCCGGTCCTCCATCGTCACGCCCGAGGATTGGCGGAGGTGCAAGGAGGAGCGGTTCCGCCGCGACGATCCGGCCAGGCGGGTGGATGTGGCCGCGCTGCAAAGGGCCCACCCACCGGAGCGCGACTACCCCCTGGGCGTGGACTGCGGCTCGATGATCGGCCGCATCCGGGATATGCTGACCTTTGAAGGCCTGGCCTACGCCTGCTACGACCATCCTGGCATGGTCGAGGACATGGTGGAAACAGCCTGCCTGTTGGTGGAGGACTTCCTCGACCAGGTCCTACCCCATATGGACTTCGATTTCGCCTCGGGCTGGGAGGACATCTGCTTCAAGAACGGCCCCATCGTCTCGGTGCCCTTCTTTCGGGACGTGGTCATGCCGCGCTACAAGCGCATCAGCAAGAAACTCCGCGCGGCGGGCATCGATCTCTGGTACATCGACTGCGACGGGGACGTGCGGCCGATCCTGCCGTACTTCCTGGAGGGGGGCGTCAACTGCCTTTTCCCCTACGAGGTGAACGGCTGCGCGCATCCCGCGGAACTCTTGCGCGAGTATGGCCGGGAGCTCAGGATCATGGGCGGGGTGGACAAACTCGAACTCGCCAAGGGCACGGAGGCCATCAGGGCTTACCTGGAGACCCTCGTCCCCCTGGTGGAGCGGGGCGGGTACATCCCCTTTTGCGATCATCGCTGCCCGCCCAATGTCAAACAAGAGGATTACCTCTACTACCTCGATTTAAAGGAAAAAATGTTCGGCATGCGGCCGGCTTGAGCTCTGGAAGAGTTGTGAAGAACCTTAAGCTTAATCTTGCCAGCCTCCCTCGCTTTGTAGCTCTGTACTGAAGAGCTCTTACCTCCAGTATAACCTACGTGTTAAGCGATTCGGGGGCTGGCCCTTCCATTATATCTTCTATAAGCAATACAAACTGATGAGGCGGCGTGGTGGTCGACAAGACCATGGCGCCGCCTCGCCGCTTTAGGCTCGCGAGCGGGTTGGCCGGAGTTACGGGCAGAGCATGCCGGCGCGGGCCGGACCATAGAATCCATCTAAAGGAAGGCGAGGCATCTCTGCGTGCGCTTGAGGAGGTAACGAAACAATGCCGGGCGGGCGTAGACTGGTGGGGCTCTTTCTGCCCCTCCTCTTGCTGGCGGTGGTTTGGCACGTTCCGAGCCGTCAAGCTTACGAGGCCGTGCAAGCCGGGGAGACCTGGACTTACGGAGGGGGTGAGCTCAGCCGCCATGCCGGCGTACCGTTCCTGCGGCTCAGGGGATCCAGCTACGAGATGGGTCTGCAATACGGCGTGCTGCTCAAGGAAGAGATCGCGGCTTCGCTGGCCAACATGGAAAAGAGCAAGGCATCCCTCCTGGACGGCCTGCCCTGGTACCTCAAGCCCTTCAAGCGCGCCGTGCTCCGCGCGGCCCTGCGTTCTTACGCCAAAAGGCTGCCCTCTCTGTACACGCAGGAACTGGCCGGCATGGCGGAGGGTTCGGGCCAGAGCTTCGAGGATTTCCTCTATTACGCCTTTGGGCCGGAGATCTTCACCATGGGCTGCTCGGCCTTGCTGAAAAGGATCGGCGATCGCGTGGTCATGGCGAGAAACCTCGATTACGCGCCGCCGTCCCTGGGCAGGTTCCCCGCTGTGGTGGAGTTCAATCCCACGGGCAGGCGCCGCTTTACCTCCGTGGGGCTCGTCGGGTACCTGGGGGTGTTGACGGGGATCAACGACGCCGGCGTGGGCATCGCCCTCACGGCCGTCAATATGTACAGGAAACACGCGACCGCCGATATGCCCATCGGCTACAAACTCCGCGAGATCCTGGAATCAGCCGCCGACCTGGGGGATGTGGACCGCATCCTCGACGGGTACGCCGCCGAGCAAGGGTGGACGTTGACCGTCTGCAACGCCGGGCGGGACGGGGCCATCTACGATCTGGCCTGCGGCAAACTGGTCCGCAACGATCTGGCCGGCGGCGATCACATCCATGTCACCAACGCCTTTTACGACTATGGCCTGCGGCACAGGTACATGACCGTGGAGGCCGCCACCCACCCCACCAACCTGGCGCGTTACCGGACGATCGCCCGCCGCCTCAAGGCGTGCCCCGGAGGGGTGGACGGTCTCATCGATGTCCTGGCCGACGCCTCGTTCTGCGGCCGGGAGCAGGTGCTCGGCGCGGCCAACCTGACGGTCAACAACTGTTTCACGCTCCAGTCCGTGGTCTTGGATCCGGCCGGGGGCGGTCTCTATTTTTCATCCGCTCCCGGTTTCGCCGGTTTTGCCCCTTTTTTTCGCTATGACCTGCAAGACCGCGCGGTCTCCGATTACCGGCCCGAAGCACCGATCGACGCGGAGAGCAGGCTGGAAATCGCCGGTTACGCGGATGAAGCCACCCGCCGTTTGCTGGCCGCTGACATGGCCGGCCTCCTGTCATCCATGCCGCTCGATTCCCCGGGACTCAACCTGATGCAACTGGGCCTTTTGGTCGATGCCTGGGCGCAAGCCCCCGATCTCATCGACGCGGCTGCCCTGCTCGGCGCCGTGGAGAGGATCATCCCGCCATACGAGGAGTTCGCCCTGGTCCATCTCTGGCGGGCGGCGATCCTGCTCCGCCTCGGCCGGCGGGGCGAGGCGGTCGAGTCATTGGAAAAGATCCTCGCGCTGCCGGTCAGGTACGACTGCACCGACCTGGCGGCCCATGCGCTCCTCGCCGAGGCATATTACAGGAATATGGACGCCTCGCATGGGGCCGAGCACGCCGGCCTGGGGCTCTCGCTCCTGAACGATTACGCCCTGGGCAGGGAGGAGCGCAGGCTGCAGCGGGTGCTCACCCTGCTCTGTTACGGCCGGCGCGATCCCGGGGACTAGAAGGAATGTGGCCGTGCAGCAGGATTAACCCAAACGGGAACAGGGGGAATCACCTCCGGGATCGGTTCCCTTATTCCCTTTCGGGGCGGCAAAGGGCCAGGGCGCGGCGGGCGGCGGTCACGGCCAGCCAGAGGAGGATCGGCGCGGCGAGGATCTTTGCGATCGTATCGCCCAGGCCGGCCGGCGCGGCGAGGAAGGGCGGCAGGATGAGGAGCTTTGGCAGGGCGAAAAAGAGACCCGTCCCCACGAGGCAGGCCAGATCCGCCGCGCAAAGGATTGCCCCCCGCCAGGCCTCGCGCCGGATGAGGAGCAGCGCCAGGCGAGCGGCTGCGGCGATGCCAAGCAGGGAGTTCAGGAGCGGTAGGCCGCGGATGAAACCGGGACCCAGCAGGGAGTACGCGTGGCGTCGGTCCGCCGACCAGAGCCGGAGGAGGTGATCGCGGCCGAGGTTGATCAAAAGAAAGAGCAGCACCAGGCAGGCCAAGGCGATGAAGGCGCCGCGCCGCCCGGGCGGTGACGCCCTGAAGCGCCAGGGGGCGGGCGCGTTGGTCCGGCAGCGCTCCAGGAGCCAAAAGACGAGGGTGACGAGGCCGAGATCGAAGATGAAGATACCCGGCAGGGCCAGGATCAATTCGATCGTGGCCGCGGTATACGGCCCGGCCGCCGCGGCGGGAAAGAGCCAGATATTGAGGCGGTGGACGAAGGCCAGGAGGACCAGGCCGAGATGGGCCGCGCAGACGCAGGCGAGCCAGCCGGCAAAGACCCGCCGCCCGGCGGGTGAAGAGGGTAGACGTCCTCCTCGTGCCGCGCCGGGGAGCGGCGTGACCTTGCCGGGCGCCCCGGGAAAGCCCCGTCTTTTCCTGGCGGAATGGCCGCGCTTTTTACCGGCGTACATGGCGATTACCCCTCCCGGGATCCGTGCGCGCACGTGCTCCTAGTACATACGCGGATCCGGCGTTCCGGTATGCACGGGGAGGCCCCCGCCACCAAAAGCGATGCAAAACCGTTTCTTTGCGTGCGCTGCGCCTTTGAGCGAGATTCGGTTTTTGCATCCTTTTAAACCCGGATTTCGCAAGTGACTTGAGATCGCCCTATCAAGAGCGTTTCTCAGCACCATGAACCTTGAGAAAAGGGACTATCGATCCCCAGAATGCCTGATTCTTTGGGCATAGCGGAGCGA
>JBLNBS010000124.1:0-7050 GCA_050260175.1 Patescibacteria group bacterium
GGCGGCCCCGCTTTTCGACGGGAGATGCTCGCGGGTCGTCCTGCCCGCCGTGCCGTGGCGTTTCGGCGACCATTCCCCATTGTCCGCTTTCCATACCACGCCGGGGGAGGCCGACCGGGAAGCGGAGGCCCTGGAGGAGTATGTGTCCCTGCTGGCAAAGCTCACTGACGGCCACGGCAGCGGCGCGGACGTTCTCTACCGCGCGGGAATACGAGGTGGCCAGGCTGGCGGCCGCGGGCCTGCGCAACGGCGAGATCGCGGCCAGGCTGATGGTAACGGAGAACACCGTCCGTTTTCATCTGCGGACGATCTTTCAGAAGCTGGACATCGACCGCCGGGCCAAGCTGGCCGAGAGGCTGAAGATAAAGGAATAGATGGGAACTACTCTCCAAAAACTGTCCATCCGGACGGGGCGAAATTCACGATCCCGTTCTATAATTTATCTTGTGGGACGGGTTTTTTCATTTCCTCCGTGAAGGGGGCTCGCGCATGAGCTATATCAAGGCCGTGCCCATGAAGGACCACCGGCTGTTTCTGGAGATGGAAAGCGGCAGCACCGCCACGGTGGACCTCTCCGGCAAGCTGCGCACCGCGAAATACGCGGCGCTCGCGGAGGAAGCGTTTTTCCGCACCGCCACAACCGACGGGGATTACGTGATCTGGGGCGGCGGGCGGTTGCGCCTGACCGTGAACGAACTGATGGAGGTGATTTTACTGGGATGAGCGGCGCTGGGAAGTGGGAAGCGTGATCCTTGGGCAGGATGCATTCGCCGAGATTCGTACTGCTTCCAAATTAAACGAGGATATCTTTAAAAAGAGAGGTGTATATCTTGAAAAAAGTATTACTCGTCTTAACTGTTGTCGCCTCCATGATCGTCTGCACGGCTTCTGCCGCTCTGGCATCCGGCATCTATCTAGAAACCTTAATCGGCGGCAATTCGGCAATTACGTTTGACGGTATCGGCGACGAAGGCGACAGCAAGGGATTCCTGATCGGCCAGCATTCCGAGGTCAATTCCTTTGTCTACGGCTGGGAATACCTGGGCGGAAATTGGGAATTTCCAGATGGTACAGAGATGGATGTTGAGGCCTTTACGATTGAAGGCGGATATCGGGTATATTATGGGGATATTATCTCCCTTGCTATCATATTGGGCTATTACAACCAAGACATCTTGTATCTGAATTTCAATAGCCTTATGTTTGGCACAAACTTCGCTTTCCAATTTTCCAACAAGGCTTCATTAGAGCTTTGCGCGGCAATATCATTGTATGGAAAGATGAAAATGATTGGTGTTGATGCAGGTGATGCGGGTATTCTAAATTATAAAATAAGATTCAACTATCTTATTACGGATCATCTCGGTGTATCATTAGGATACCATTCCTATTTAACTGAACATAAAGACTTGTCGGGAACATTCGCCTACAACATGGATAGTTTTACCGCAGGAATTTTGTATAAGTTCTAATTTTCAACGCGGAATTACGACGCGGAACGGGATCAAGTGATTACCGCGTGCGGGCTGTCGGTGATAAGGATCAAGAACGAGGAAATCATACGCGAGATCAATGACGTTCTCCAACGGATTGAGCGGATATGCCGGGGGCGGGTCAGGAAGATCAACCTAACCCCCGGCCTTTTTTTTGAAGGAAAGGGGAGCCAATGAGATGAATATCTTTCTCAATTTGTCAATATTTAGGCCCGAACAAGTGAAAAATACCTTAATTTCCTCGGCGCTCAAATGCCGCACGAAGGCGGGCACTGGGCCGCGCTGCAGATCGGCGGCCGGGATCCGGTATTCGGCTTCACGGGATTGGTTCAACTATGGGACAGGGAGCCGGCGGCGCCCGATCGGTGGGTCGCGTTCACCGATCCGAATGGCGATCGCGGGTGGCTTCGACTCGGCTCCCTGCCAGACACTACCGCGGAGTGGGCGGTCTTTATCGCCGCGGGTCCATTCCTCCAACTCATGGCCGTGATCGTGGGTCTGGTGCTCAACAGCCTGGCAAGGCGGCAGACAACCCGGCTGTTCGGCCTGCTCCTGGCGCTCATCAATTCTTTCGGGCAGTTCACATACCAGGTCATTGCCCAGATTCGCGGATCAGGGGGAGATGAAAACCTGCTGGCATACTATCTGGGCGTACCGAGGGCAGTGATTTCCATTCTTCTGACGGCGGCGTTTGCCGTCGGGCTCGTCTGGGCTTTCAAATCAGACCCGATCCCCCGCAGTGGATTCAAACTGGCCCAAAACTTACCCAGGAATTCATCTCCCAGTAACACTAATGACATTCATGGGTGTTTTCATAATGGTCTTTATTTCTATGTTATCGACATTTTGGAAGTCTATCAAATATGTACTGTTGTTCCAAGAAGCATAAACGTAGTCGCCAACAAATAATGATATTTCTGTATTGATTATCTACGGTTTATGTACGCTTTGATCAAATGGCGATCTCACCGGATGAAGGATCGCAGTACGCCGCCATCGTATTAATCCCGTATCCGAACCTCGAGGGTGAAAAGCCGTGGCCTACCCACTGCTCATGACAAAGCTGCACCTGCCACCGGCCGGGCCGAACATGGTCGCGCGTCCCCGCCTGATCGCCAAGCTGGAGGAGAGCCTGCGGCGACCGCTCACACTCGTCTCCGCGCCGGCGGGTTTCGGCAAGACCACCCTGGTGAGCGAATGGCGGGCCGCCCCCGAAGGACGGGCGCGCCCGTTGGCCTATGTCTCGCTCGATAGCGGCGACAACAATGCGGGCCGGTTCTGGGCATACATCGCGGGGGCCTTGCGGACTTTACCGGAGCTTGCCGCACTGCCCGAGGAACTGGAGGCGGACGCGCCGCCCGAGCTGCTGCTGACGCCCCTCGTCAATGGGCTAAAGGCCGCTGACCCTGTGATTCTGGTGCTCGACGACTACCACGTAATCGAGACGCAGGCAATTCATGATGCAATCGAATACCTTGTCGAGCGCATGCCGGCCGGTTTGCGCCTCTTACTTCTGACCCGGTCCGATCCACCTTGGCCGCTGGCCCGTTTGCGGGCTCATGGAAGCATGAGCGAACTGCGCGCGGCTGACCTGCGTTTCCAGCCGGATGAGGCGGCGGTATTTCTCACCGGCGCGATGGGCCTGGATCTGCCGGCAGGCGATATCGCCGCCCTCGAACAGCGGACCGAGGGCTGGATCGTCGCTTTGCGGATGGCCGCGATCTCTTTGGACGGCCATGCAAATCCTCATGAGTTCATCACGAGGTTTTCGGGCGACAACAGATACATCGCCGATTACTTGGCGGAAGAGGCGCTCGCCAAACAGCCTGAAGCCCTGCGCTCGTTCATGCTGAAGATCTCAGTGCTGGAGAGATTCACCGCGCCGCTCTGCGACGCGATCACGGATTGCCGGGATGGCCGGGCCAAGCTGGAAGAAATAGAGCGCAAGGGCCTCTTCTTGATTCCTCTGGACCCGGCGCGGCAGTGGTTTCGCTTCCATCACCTGTTCGGCGACCTGCTGCGGTCGCGCCTGCACCAGGCCGAACCCGATCTGGTGCCGTCGCTGCATGCCCGCGCTTCAACCTGGTATGCCGAGAACGGGCAGACCATGGAGGCGGCGAGCCATAGCCTGGCTGCTCTGGATTACGATCGCGCCGCCTGTTTGTACGAGCGGTATGCCGGCGGCTGGTGGGCTCTCGGGCATCCCATGTTCCTGGACTTTCTGCTGAAACTCCCGCGGGAGGTGTGGGCCCGGCGCCCGGCCTTCTGTACTTATCATGCCTGGTTGAACTGCATTACCGGACAGTTGGAGGAGGCCGCGGCCCTCATCGAGACGGCCGGACGCCAGCCGGCGCTGACGGATGAAACACGTTCCTTCCTGGCGATCATGCGGAGCTACATCGCCGAACTGTCCGGGAGAGCTCACGATAATGCTGAATTGGACTTGGGCGGACTGGAGTGCATACCGGAAGAGAACGCCTCTATGCGGAATACCGCTGAGATGATGGCGGCTTTTATCCAGCAGATGAACGGGAGGTTCGAGGAAGCCGCGGCTTTGCTGGTCAAGGCCGCCGGGCGGGATGCGGCGGGCCGTTCGACAAACGCCATTCCGATCGCCGTACCCCGGCTTGCGCGCATCCGGCTCGTTCAGGGGCGCGCGGCGGAAGCGGAGGACCTCTGCCGCCGGTACCTCGCGATCATGCAGGAACGCGGGGCGGCCCGTTTTTACATCAGGGGAAACCTTCACGCGGTGCTGGCGGACGCGCTGCGGCTGCAGGGAAACCTGGATGGGGCCATGGCGCAGGCCGAAGAAGGGGTGCGATGCAACTCGCAATGGCCCATCCCCGTAGGCATCGCCATGGCCGCTCAAGCCCTGGCCCGCGTGCGGCTGTGCCTTGGCGACGCGCGCGGAGCGCTGGAACTTTTGGATCGGGAAGAGGCCGCCATAGGCGGGCGGGCAATTCAGCCGGATCTGGTGAGTGATCGGGCGGCCGTGCGGGTACAGGCCTGGTTGGCCTTGGGAGATCTGGAATCAGCCCGCCGATGGGCGGAAAGGAGCGGGCTGACGCCGCGGGATCACCTCAGCTTCCGGCGGGAGACCGAACACATCGCCTTAGCCCGGGTATTGCTGGCCACCGGCCGGCAGAGCGAGGGCGACGCCCTGGTTTCACGGCTGGCTGACGCTGCCCGGGCGGCGGGCCGGCTGGGCCGGCTGGATGAAATACGCCGCCTCAAGGGGCGGGAATCGCCGCCGGCCGAACCATTGAGCGAACGCGAACGGGAGATTCTCGCACTGCTCGCGGAGGGCTATTCCAACCAGGAAATTGCGGACCGGCTGATCGTGGCCGTAGGCACGGTCAAGGCGCACGTGCACAACATCTTCCGGAAGCTCGAGGTCACGGGCCGCACGCGCCTTTGCGCGCGGGCGCGGGAGCTCGGTCTGCTCTAAAATAAACTGTACGATATATCTTTCGATCAATGGTCAACCTCCCTGGTTTAGCCTCAGAATGAGGTTATCAAACCGAAAGGGAGGTTGATTTTTCATGCCAGCGGCTTCCGGGTTGAACGGGACGGTTGTATTCTGGTCCATTTTGGCGGCGGTAATCGTGATCGCCGTCGCTTCCGGCGCCGGTGTCCCGGTGATCGGCGGCGGCCGGGGCGCCTTCTTCGCCCTGGCCGTGATTGGCGCGATTCTGTGCGGACAGGCCTTTACCCGCGGGTTTCTCCCTCACAATCCCATTACGTGGGTGGGCGCGTTTCTCGGCGTCTTCAACCTGTTCTTGGTGGCGGCCGTGCTTTTCCGCATCCAGTTGCCGGCGATTCCCACGGTGCGCACGGCCACGTTTGTGCTGGGCGCGTCGATGGCGGCCAAAGTTGTGCTGGCCGTTATCCGGGTCGCGCTTGCCAGAGACCATGCGTTATGAGATCAGGCTCGACAGCCGCCTGCCCGCGGACTGGGCGGATTGGTTCGACGGCTTCAGCTACGATATGTCGGAGACTGGCGAAGCGATCTTGATCGGACAAGTCCAGGACCAGGCGGCGCTGATCGGGCTGCTGGCGGCAGTATGCCGCTTGAACCTGACGCTGCTTTTGGTAAAGCGGCTGGATTGAGCAAATTTATAAATTATCTGGAAATGGTATGCATCAATGAAAAGGAGGGTGAAAGTCATGAAAAGCATCAACTGGGAACGTTGGGGCGCAGCCACCGGTTATCTGGTCGCCGTTCTTGGCGTGGCGGCAGCATCGTTCGAGCGGGGGGCGCCGCCCGCGAGCGCGCCGGGGGAGGAGATCTTGGCATTTTTACTGAAGTACCGGAGTGAGCTATTGGCGCAAAGCCTGTTGTTCGTGCTCAGCGCCGGCGTTTATCTTTGGTTCTTCGGAAGCCTGCGGTATTACCTGGCAAAGGGCGAAGCCGGTTCCGATCGGCTTGCCACCGTTGCATACGGCGCGGGCGTGATCTGGGCCGGGTTGCAGATGATGTTGCAGAGTGTCCAGATCGCGTTGGCCATGGGATCAAGCGTTGATACCGATCCGGCTCTGGCCGGAATGATGGGCGGCCTGACCTATGCTATTTCCGTAACCGCCTATGTACCGATGGGCATCATGCTGGCGGCGGTCGCGGCGGCAGCCTTTCGCACCGGCATACTGCCGGCATGGCTCGGCTGGTTCTCGACGATCTCCTCCATCGCCAACCTGTGCATGGTGTTCGGTGTCGTCACGAATAAGGGCCTCCTGGTGCCAGGCGGCGTATTCACCTATGCCCTGTACGCGATGATGCCGATCTGGCTGCTGTCGGTCACCACCGTGCTGTGCATGCGGCTCGGCAAGCATGCAAGCCCAAAGGAAACCTCGCCAGGCATGTAATCCGGGAGCCGCCGGTCCGAATCCCGGGACAACAAGAAGCCGGTCCGTGTTTGGGAATACCATAGTGGAGCAGGTCACCCAGACAAGCGAGCCCCGGCCGCGCGGCCGGGGCTCGCTGTTTCCTCCGTGTGCCTTGATGGGTTCCCAAGGGCGTACTTCATGCGCTGACGCTTCAGTCCGCCTCCAGCATCATCGCGACCACGTTCTTGAAAACGGTTTGGCCGGCCGCGGTCATCCCGTCCGGCCGTCCATAGAACCCCCAGGCAAAGAATCTGCCGCACTTTGCCAGGACGGCGCAGTTGGCGGGGGGATCGAGATAGTTTCCACGTCAGGCGGCGGATTTCCTCTTTTGCCCAAGTTCTACCCCAGGGATGCCGGTACCCCCGGCGCCCGGGACCGCATCGCCGCCTGCGAACATGGAGAGCATCACGCGCCCGGGCCCCGCTTGGCTCCCTCCGGACCGGTTAATATTCTCCCGCCGCGGGAAGACTATGGATGATTTGAACCGCCGAAGACGAAGGAGAGCATCATCCGTGCCCTGGACCGGCTGGCCGCTCGACCGCACCGTCATCCTCCTCGTGGGCCTTGGCTACCTCCTCGTCGCTGTCCAAGCCGCCCTCTTCCACCACCGCCAGAACTTCCGTGCCCCGGCCATGTGGCTGCCGGTCATCGGCGGGCTGCTCATCGGCCTTTT
>JBLNBS010000125.1:0-8319 GCA_050260175.1 Patescibacteria group bacterium
GGTGGGAGTTGAAACTAAGAAATACATGCTTGCCAAATTGACAGTATCCCGAGTCAACATGGCCAGAAACAACAAGATAAATCCCAAATAGGCCAGTCCGGTGAGCATGCCCCAAAATGG
Organism: Patescibacteria group bacterium; assembly: GCA_050260175.1. Classification (GTDB taxonomy): domain Bacteria; phylum Bacillota; class UBA4882; order JAAYXC01; family JAAYXC01; genus JBLNBS01. The sequence goes on from JBLNBS010000125.1 coordinate 121, forward strand.
ACCCAGAATACTTTTGCCTTGCTCGATAATATTCTGGCCGGGAAAACGCTTAGTCAAAAAGTAAATGGCTGCAAAAGCAGGTGTTATAAAGATAGTTGCGATTGGGAAAGCCCAATAGGCATTATTTCCCATAATTTTAGTAACAAAATGAGGATCATTTAGCAATCCCTGACCTATTTCGGCAATGATCAGGAGTGGTGCTAATAACCATGGCCCAATAGCAGTCTGTTGTAAGGCCTACCGCGTAATTGGGTCCGGTATAAGAGGCCACGGCGGTAACGGCCACCACAATCACCGTGGCCGGGGAGACGATGCCCGAAAAAATTCCAACCAGACCCAGGATGATTCCCGAGACAATTCCCACAGTTTGGCTAAGCGCCCCCGGAAGCCTCAGTGCGGCTTCGTAAAAGACCCCTAACGCCACTTCCAGGATGAAGACCTCGGCAACCAGCGGCAACGGGGCGTGTGCCCGGGAACTGGCAATAATCAAAGCAAACTGGGGCGGCAACAGATCCGGGTTGACCGAGGCAAAGGCCACATAAAGCCCGGGCAATCCGACTGCCAGCACATTCCCCAACAAACGGAGCAGCCGGGTAAAGCTGGCCAGCCAAAAGTTCAGATAGAAGTCTTCCGCGCTCTGATAAAGCTCATTGACGGTCACCGGGACGAGAATGACGAAAGGGCTCTTGTCCACTAAGATTGCTACCCGGCCCTCGAGTATGCTTGCCGTAACCTTGTCGGTCCGCTCGGTAGCCTGGGAAAGCTGGAAGATACTGGCCCGGCGGTCGGCAATCAACTGTTCGAGGTAACCGCTATCAATAATACCGTCAATGTCAATGGCTGACAGCCGTCTTTTCACTTCGGCGACCAAACGGGGCTGAGCCACGTCAGACAGGTACATGACGGCGATCTTCGTCTTGGTCCTCCGGCCGACCTTAAGCTGGTCGGCCCGCAGGCGGCGGTCCTCGATCCAGCGGCGGATCATCCCGATATTCTCACTCAAGGTTTCGGTGAAACCTTCGCGCGGGCCGCGGATCGCCGGTTCCAGCGTGGGTTCTTTCAGCTCGTGTCTGGCCCAACCTTGAGTTTTAAAGCTGATGGCCTCGGTTTCATTATCCAAAAAAACCAAAGTACGGCCGAGAAGCAGGTCGGATGCCGCTGTTTCAAGGTCGGTATACTTTTGGAAACCAGTCTGGGGTAACAAAGTTGCCAGCTTATCCAGGGAATCGTTTCGTTCCGGGAGGTCGGCGGCGGCATCGTCATCTTGAATTCGGACCGGTGGGATTCGGTGGTACCGCGTGGCACTTGATACCAGAGTTTGTGCTCCGAATGCCATAAATCAGGTTAGTCGCGCAAACTCTTTGGTGATCCTCCCGTCGATCCTCGCGGCGATGGGCTGCTTGAGGGTCTGCAAGTACCCGACCAGGGCGTCGAGGTCGCACATCACCGCCTCTTGCGCCGCGATCTCCGCAAAGACCGTGAATCCGTCACCGCCCGCGGCCAGGAAGCTGTTCGCCGCCGCGGTGTAGGTCTTGTCCCGCGCGACCGGCTCGCCGTCCGCGAGCGCCAGTTTGACGACGCGGTCCCCGGGAGGCCGCGCGGCGTCCCAGGTGTACCGCAGTCCCGCGATCTGGAGCATCCTGCCCGTGGCCCACTGCTCTTCGAGGAGCCGCCGGATCTGATCCCCGGTCATCCTGAACCGCATGAGGTTGTTCCCAAAGGGCTGGCACTCGTAGAGCACGCCCCAGGTAACTGCCCCGGCCGGGAGATCGCGGCGGATGCCGCCCGGATTCGTGAAGGCAATCTGGGTTCCCGCGGCCCATCGCTGCGCGTCGGCGATCAGGTCGCCGAGAGCGGACTCACCCGCTTCGTTGGGAGTCCTGGTGATCGCGTCCGAGGTCTCGGCGACGCGCCGCTCGATCAGGGGCCGCACCCGTTCCAGGGCGGGGGCGATCAGCGCGGCGATCCGCTGGTCGGGTGCCCTTACGTCCGCCCATGCCGTGACGATCTCCGCCTTGGCCGAGATGACGTCGCCGGCGGTTCTATCGATGGCGAGGTCGATGTCCGCAAAGGCCGTGCCGGAGCTCCGGGCCTGGACGATGAGCTTGCCGTCCACCACACCGTTTAGCGCCGTATGCGTATGCCCGCTCACGATGACGTCCACAGCGTCGCCGATCGCCGCGGCAAGCTCCGCGATTGGGCCTTCGATCCGCGCTTTCTTTTGGATACCCCCCTCGTGGGCGAGGACGACGATGGCTTCGACGCCTTTTTCATGCAACACGGGGAGGTAATGGTTGATCGACGCGGCGGGATCGAGGAACTCCAATCCCGCCACGCCGTCCGCGGTCGTGATCCGCGGCGTCTCCGCGGTCACGACGCCGATGAAGGCGATGGGCACGCCCTCGACCGTCTTGACGGCATAGGGGGGGAGCAAGGGACGTTTCGTCCCGGCATCCACCACGTTGGCCGCGACCAGCGGAAAGGACGCGCCGGTGAAGTAACCCGTCGCCGGGTGGTGCCCGCCGTGGAGCAGGCGCATGAGCTCCGCGGGCCCCTCGTCGAAGTCGTGGTTCCCCGGCGCGCCGACGTCGAAGCCCAGGAAATCGAGGATCTCCACGGTGGGCTCGTCCTGCAGCAGGGCCGAGACCGGCTGGCTGGCGCCGACCATGTCGCCGGCGTGGACCATGAGCGTGCGCGGGTTGGCACGTTCGCGTTCCAGGAGCCAGGCGGCCAGGACCGCCGCGCCGCCCGCGGGACGGTTCTCGATCCTGCTTGTCTCGAGGATGGCGCCGTGGAAGTCGTTGACGCCGAGGATCTGCACCCGGAGGACATCACCGGCCGCCGCGGCGCTCAAGGCGGCGGCCAAGACGGCCAGAACTCCGAGGAACGCAGGCAAAAGGTGACGATGGTATCTCAATTTCGACCCCCCCGCTTTTAAGGCCATGCTGCAAAACACCTATCATGCGCCATTGCCCGTCGTTCGAACACGCGGATCCCTAAAGCCCCTTCGACCTTCGGCTGCGGGCCGACTCAGGTGCGGTTTTCGTCGTTAGGGGCGGGATAAAGAGACCGCCGCCGCGCGGGGTATACTTTATCCGGTCTTAACACGATATCCTGCCGCGACCCACGGCCGGAACGAAGGATCCCCGGGCGCGGTCGGCTTCGGGCAGGCCAAGCTTGATCCCACGAGGATGGTTGAACGATGCGGACGGCGGTTTCCGATTGGAAGAGATCACGGCCGCCAGGGACGGCGGCGGAGCGGTTGAGTTCGAGTGCCCGTTCGGCGGCGAATACGTGGTCATCAACACGCAGATCAGGCCCACCGACGAGCCCTACCCCGTACAAACCCCCGTGCTCCTGGCCATCGAGGACGAGATGATCGGGATCAGCACGTATATCGACGGCCGCCGGACGTTCGTCCAGCCTGGCAGAGACTACGTGCATGCCGACGCCAACGGTAAGTACTCCACGGTCTGGGTGAGGGCGATTTGGATGGATCTGTCGGAGGCGTCCGGCCCCGACGGACCCGTGCCGCGGCCATGACCACCACCCCCGGGTAAAGCGGCGCCGGATCGCGCAAAAGACCCCCGGGCATTTGCTCCGAGGGTCTTGGGCTGAGAGGTCTGATCGGTAACGATCCGGATGCATGCGCGCGCCGGTCCGCTACAACTCCAGCATCACGCCGATCGAGTACCAGTAGTTGCCGGTCGTGGGATAGTAGCCGACCGAGCCGTACAGGCCGAGGTTCTTACCGAGCGCCAAGTCCGCGTCGGCTTCGAGGAAGAAATTCCCGTTCGGCGGCCGGTACTCGGCGCCGGCCCCGAGGCCCATGGTAAACGGCGCGAGCTTGAACGTCCATATACTGGTCAATTTGGCGTTGTAATCCCCGTTGTACCAAATGTCGGCGCGCACGATGACGGGCGCCAGGACCATGTCGGAGACGAAGATGCCGATGACGCCGTCATCAAGGGCATACATCAGGCCGATGGAATAGCCATCCGCGACCCCGTACCCGACGCCGAGGGCATACGAATTCCACCAGCCGTCCCAATCCCCGAAGGCGATGTACCGGCCCGCCTCGGTGCTGGTCACGGGGGAGGCCGACGCCGCGGCGCAGGCGGCAAAGAGCAGGGTGAGAGCCAGTGCGATGGTCAGGGAGCGTTTCATGCCCAACACTTCCTCTCTCGAGCTATTGTCTCATGTATTCCATGATTTGCCTCAAAATCCTGCACAGACCCCATGCCGCGAGTCGTGTGCCGCGGGAAGACTTTTGTAATGATGAATTATAAATGATGAATGATGAATTAGACCTTTCGCGAAAAATGTCTTGACAATTGCCGTCAAAATGCACTTTCTCGGTTTTTAATTCTAATTTTCCATTCCTCATGCCTCATTAAGGAAGTTCCTCATTCATCATTACCGGAAGGGTTTTCTCGCGGCGCGGGCGAATATCGTCGATCCAGGAGCTTGTGTGACAAACCCGATTTGCGGCCGGGGGAGCACAAACTCCGGTGTCAAGTACCACGCGGTATCACTGTATCTAGTGGCTCATGGCGTTACGCACACAGGCTCCTGGGTTTGCCGGATCGCCACGATCGGGATAGGGGAGGCGCACATCCAATGAACTACCTGCCGTCCGAGGATCGCTACGCCGTTATGCGTTACAACCGCTGCGGGCGGAGCGGGTTGAAACTGCCCGCCGTCTCTTTGGGCCTCTGGCATAATTTCGGAGGCGTGGACCAGCTCGAAAACGCCCGGGCCATGCTGCGGCGGGCCTTCGACCTGGGCATCACCCATTTCGACCTGGCCAACAACTACGGCCCGCCGCCCGGCTCCGCGGAGGAGACGTTCGGCCGCGTCCTGCGCCAGGACCTTGCCGCCCACCGGGACGAGATGGTCATCTCCACCAAGGCCGGCTGGCCGATGTGGCCGGGGCCGTATGGCGACTGGGGCTCGCGCAAATACCTCCTGGCAAGCCTCGATGGGAGCCTGCGGCGCATGGGCCTCGCGTACGTGGACATCTTTTACCACCATCGCCCCGATCCCGAGACGCCGCTCGAGGAGACCATGGGCGCGCTGGACCAGGCCGTGCGCAGCGGCAAAGCCCTCTACGTAGGCATCTCCAGCTACAAACCTGACGAGACCCGCCGCGCCGCGGCGATCCTGCGCGAGCTGGGCACGCCCTGCCTGATCCACCAGCCCTGTTACAACATGTTCAACCGCTGGATCGAGGAGAGCCTCCTGGATACCCTGGCCGAACTCGGCATGGGATGCATCGTCTATTCGCCGCTGGCGGGAGGGGCGCTGACCGACCGGTACCTCGAGGGCACGCCGCCCGACTCCCGCGCCGCCAAATCGCACGGTTTCATCAGGCGCGAGTATCTGACGGAGGAGCGCCTGGACAAGGTGCGCCGGCTGAATGCCCTAGCCGCCACCCGCGGGCAGACGCTGGCCCGCATGGCGCTGGCCTGGTGCCTCCGGCAACCGGCCGTCACCTCGGTCCTGGTCGGCGCCAGCCGCCCGGCCCAGATCGAGGACGCCGTCGGCGCGCTGCAAAACACGTCCTTTTCACCCGAGGAACTGGCGGTTATCGACCGAATACTGGCCGATTAGCGACACCGAGTTGTGAGGGTATTTGAGTCGTATAATCGGCCTCACGGTGTTCGTGATATGCTTTGACGACTCTCGAGGCAAGGAGGGTATCGGCCATCGGGACGATCACCGTCATCGTGGGGCCCATGTTTTCCGGCAAGTCCACCGAACTCTTGCGCAGGCTGGAGCGGGCCAAGATCGCAGGACGTAAAGTGGCGCTCATCCGTCCGGAACTGGATAGCCGGCCGCAGTTCACCCACAACAAGGCCAAGGTGAACATCGAGCCCGTTTTCCTGCCGGGCTTGGAGTTCTTCGACCCCACCGGGCTGGACGTGATCGGTATCGACGAGGGGCAGTTCTTTCCCGACCTGTGCCGCTACGCCAATGATTATGCCGCGCGCGGCGCGCGCGTCATCGTCACCGGCCTGCCGCTCACCTCCGAGCTGCAGCCCTTTGGCGGCATCGTGGAACTCCTGCCCTTTGCCGAGGAGATCGTGAGGCTGAACGCGGTCTGCGCGCGGTGCGGCAGCGATTACGGGGCGTTCACGCACTTCAAGGCAGGCCGCAAGACCCAGGACATCCTCGTGGGGGGCGGCGATCTCTACGACTCGCTCTGCCGGGAGTGCTACCTGCGTTCGCTGCCCGAATGAGGGCCGCGGCTCATGCAGGCGGGGCGTCCGCCACGGAATCCCTCACCACGAGCCTGGGCTGGAAGATCATCAGGTTCTCCTGCCCGGGCGCGGCCGGCGCGCCTCGCGCGCGATGCCGTTGACAGAGGCGGCGGGAGCAGGGATAATAATGGTGGAAATGACCATCGCGGGCGCGAGGGACGGGAGGGTTCCGTACGTCCGGCAAGGATCCGCGCGAAACCGGGGCGAGGGACGCGGCCTTCAGAGTGCTTTCACCCACCGCCATCCTGGGGTATGGTTTCCCCCATGCCAGCCTGGAGGCGGGGCTCGCCGCCGGCCCCGATCTCATCGCCGTCGACGCGGGTTCGACCGACCCCGGCCCGTATTACCTGGGCGCGGGGGTTTCCTTTACCGACCGGGAGGCGGTGGCCAGGGATCTGCGCCCGCTGCTCCGCGCCGCCAGGGAGCTTGCCATCCCGCTCCTGATCGGCACGGCCGGAGGCTCGGGCGCCGCGCCGCACTTGCGCTGGTGCTTGGAGATCCTGCGCCAGGCCGCCGCCGAGGAAGGGCTGCATTTCGACCTTGCCCTCATCCCGGCCGACGTGCCAAGGGAGCTGGTCCGGCAAAAGCTGCGCCGGGGGCTCGTGCGGCCGCTGGGGCCGGCGCCGCCCCTCGACGAGGCCGCTTTGGACGCCGCCACTCACATCGTGGCCCAGATGGGCATGGGCCCTTTTCAGGAAGCCTTGGCCGGCGGAGCACAGGTGATCTTGGCCGGGAGGGCGTACGACCCGGCGCCTTTCGCGGCTGAGGCCGTCCGGCGCGGTTTCCCCGCGGGACCCGCGGTGCACATGGGCAAGATCCTGGAATGCGCGGCCATCGCCGCCGTGCCGGGGAGCGGCAGCGACTGCATGCTCGCGGCCCTCGACCAAGAAGGCTTTACGGTCGAGCCGGCCAATCCTGATAGGCGCTGCACCGTCACCTCGGTCGCCGCCCACACGCTCTACGAAAAGAGCGATCCCGTGCATCTGCCGGGTCCGGACGGGATGCTCGATCTCGCGCGTTGCCGGTTCGAGGAGGTTTCGCCGCGCGCGGTGCGCGTGAGCGGCAGCGCGTTCCTGCCCGCGCGCGAGCCCTGGGTCAAGCTTGAAGGCGCGGAGCTGACCGGGTATCGCACCGTTTCCATAGCCGGGGTGCGGGATCCGCAGGCGATTGCGGCCATGGAGGAGATCACCGCCGGGGTGAGGCTGCGAACGCGGGACAACTTCAACTCCCTGCCCGAAAACGCTTATGAGCTGCGTTTTTTGATCTACGGCCGGGACGGCGTCATGGGGGACCTGGAGCCGGAAAAGGACCGGATCCCGCACGAGCTGGGGCTGGTCATCGAGGCGGTGGCCGGCTCCCAGGAGCTGGCCGACACGATCTGCGGTTTTGCCCGCTCGACCATGCTGCATTACGGTTATAGCGGGCGCAAGGCCACCGCCGGCAACCTTGCCTTTCCCTTCTCTCCCTCGGATTTTCACGGCGGGCCGGTCTACCGGTTCAACCTCCACCACCTCATGCTCGTTGAGCCGGATGACGGCCTGTTCAAACCGGAGTCTCTCGCGATCTAGTGCTACTACGTCAAGTATATAGGGCCGGATAAGCTTTCTTCTGACAACTTGTGTAAGGCGGGATAACGGCGCCGGGTGCGCCGGTGCGGCCTGATGGCCGTCGCATCTCGTCGTCGCCGCGTCGTCTCCTTACGCAATTTTGCTTCCGATTCTTTTGGTGAAAAAGCGATGATTCACCGCTTTTTCACCATACCAATGTGGGCAAAATTGCGTAGAGGTGCTCGACGTACCATCGTACGTCTGCGCACTCAGACCCAGGATGGGTTAAAGTCGCTAAGTACAGGGATGTACAATTAGCGACCAGACTTCCTTGCTCCTAGGCTGCTTTGGGCCATCCTTGGCCTCGCAGCCCTTGAGCTCATCCTGAG